>JABJCF010000492.1 GCA_018665625.1 Nitrospina sp.
AGCCCGGAGCAGAAGTTCCTCCAATAAAAAGTCAAACCATTGATCCTGATCAACATGAAAAGGAAATGAAGGTGGTGGAGGGATTTATTGAATACAGTTTGCTGGAACAAGTACTAAAAAGCGAATTGCTGGGAGGCTGGCGGCACTGGCAGATTGTTTATCAGCTTGAGGTATTCGGTCAGCAAGGTTCGCAAATTTGGTCAATCGACTTTGCTGATTCGGGTGAACCTAAAGTTCAAAAAGGAGATATCGGTAAAATAAATCTCTATGAAGGTATTTCATCCTCAGAGTTATGCGCTTTGATCGAGGGAAACACTTCATGGGATTATGTGACTTTGTGTGGTAATTATCGAACCTTTAATAATATTTATAGAATTTCCGAAGGCGGGTTTGAGCTTCCCCCCGAAGACAAATCAAACTATGCCTTAGAGCCTCTAATGGATATTTTCCCCTGGGATAAAGATATGGATAAGCGAAAGTTTATGCGCGATGTCCACCGCTGGAAGGGGAAGTCTTTTTAAAAATTGCTAACTATTTGATGGGTTTTACATATCGATAATTCATTTAAATCCTTCCCCCTTTTTACCTCCTTTCCGCAATCACAACTGATTTTTTTTGATCTAAGTATTTATATTTAAAAGATTTATTATTTTTCGGATGGTTCTTTCACAATTTTCGATTGCAAAAACAATAAATATCAAGAATTATAATTTAGGAGTATTCTTGGAAAGAAAAAAGTTCCGACTTTTTTCTTTCTTCCGAAAAATAATGGAAAAATCTAATTAGTTCGAATGCGGAATAACAACTTATAACTTTAACATTGCTGGTTAAATTTTAATGCGACTTAAGTTAGATCAATTCTGAAAGTTGTGAAAATACTAAACTCCTATTGGACTTTGTGCCAATTCCAAAATCGGTGGAAAAGATATGACAAATAAAAGCTCTATATTAATTATTGAGGATAATGAATTAGACCGTGAGGCCTGGTGTCGATATTTGAAAAGTGAAAGGCCCGATGTAGAAATTGTTGAAGCAGATGATTGTTCGCAAGGGTTTTCTGAAATGGAAAAAAAGAACTTCGATTGTGTTCTTTTGGATTATCATCTTCCCGATGGTGACGGGATTCAATTTCTGCAAAAGTTGCTGTTGGGGAACTTTAATCGCTCTCCCATTTTGTTTTTGACAGGGCAGGGGGATGAGATGCTGGCTGTGGAGGCGATTAGAAGTGGAGCGGCCGATTATATTCCCAAGGATATATTATCTGCTAATCGGTTGAACCGAAGTGTTGATAATGCTATCCGCATCCATCAATTAGGGGCTCGAGCAAAGAGTGCCGAGCTAAAACTTGCCGCCAGTGAAGAAAAATATAGGACCATTGTGGAAAAAATATCCGATTTGGTTTTCCAGCTAGACCCCAATCAAAATTTTACTTTTACCAATATGGCTTTTGAAATACTAGGATACGATTCGAATGAATTGATTGGTAAGCCGATTAAAAACTTTATTGAAACCAGTGATGTAGATTCTCTTTTGCCGAAGATAGCAACGCGTGAGGTTGGGCCTCTTGCTACAACAAATTTAGAGGTTCGTTTTAAGTCAAACCCCTCATCAAGCCTTTGTGACGAGTTCCCTTTCATGACCCTTTTGGTAGATGCCTCAGGTATGTGGGATGTTCCCGATGAAATGGTGCTTAAAGATGATGTGCCGAAAAATTTTCTAGGGACATTATGCGTGGGACGAAGTAAGCCAAACTAAGTGGTCGTCGTGGCAGATAGCCTATTCGATGTTTTCTTCGCAACGGAAATCAGTTTCAGAAATCCAATGGATCTTCAGGTAGTGGGGAACTTTGGTCTGTCGATCAATTTTAGCCGATTGAATCTGAGCCGGGGTGAGATTGATGGAATAACGTAAGACAGCCTTGCTTAGATTGGCCCATTGTAAGTCAGTGTCTTGCAACCAGGCCGAAGACAGGTACGCCCCAGTGAGATTGGCATCTGTGAATAAAGTTTTGCGTAGATCGGCTTTAAAGAAATTTACTTTTTCAAGATTGGATTTTCGAAAATCAGCTCTTCTTAAATCTGCTTCACTGAAGTTTACATCACGCAGGTCCAGGTTGCTAAAATCCATTTTCCTAAGTAGCGCTTTTTTAAAGGAGCATCCGTCTAAATCTGCGCCATTAAGCTTCATTCCAGAGCAATCGGTTTCGTTGAGGTTTGCGTTACGTAAATCCGAACCGGCGAAGAAAGCTTTGGTGAGGTCCGATCCCTGAAAGTTGGCACCGTTGAGTAAGGCCATAGAGAAATTAGCTTTTCTGAGGTCGGCTTTGCATAATTTAACGCCGTTGAAGTCGACGCGATCCAGGTCAGGCTCTATGTGTGGATTACTTTTTCTCCAGACGTTCCATCTCGCTATAGAACTTTTGAGTAATGCAATATGTTCGCGGTTCGCCACTTAATTTAAAGCTTTCAAATTTTAAAGTTTTCTTTCCCTGACTTGTATTATCAATTATTTTCTAGAACAATTTTTCCGAGATGCTTGTTTGCTGCGAAAAGAGCGTGGGCTTCGTCAGCCTGACTAAATTTGAAACGCTCTTTGTTGACAAGTGGTTTAACTATTCCTTTGTCGACTAATTCGGCGACTTTTTTCAGAATAAAACCATGATGCGCTCTCCCTTCTCCTGTTAGCATGGGGAGGAGCATAAATACTAAATGCAAACTCAAACCTTTCATATGCATGGGTGAAAGATCATGTTGATTATTCCCTACAATGCTGATCACTTGGCCACTGACTCTAGCAGCTTTTAAAGATTTATCGAGATTCCCACCGCCAATCGTATCGAACACAACATCAAAGCCTTTCCCATGAGTAAGGCGTTGCCTATAGTCTTCAACCGCTTCATCACGATAATTTATGATGTCATCAACTCCTAGGTCTTTAGCGATTTTGGCTTTGTCTTCAGAGGATACTGTTGTTGCAATCCGCGCACCATGTTGCTTGGCCAGTTGTATTGCAATGTGACCCACTCCACCTGCCGCAGCATGAATGAGAACGTGATCATCAGTGTTTATATGCGCGCGGTCGAAAAGCCCTTCCCAGGCGGTGATAGAAACAAGGGGTAAAGCGGCGGCCTCTGAAAAACTCAATGATTTAGGTTTTAACGCGATTAAACTACTATCGGCTAACATGAAATCTGCCAATGCGCCTTCAATATTTCCGGCTCTACCTTGGAGTCCTCCTGCACATCCATATACCTCGTCACCAATTTTAAAATCTGTTACTCCATCTCCCACTTCTACGATAACTCCAGCCACATCCATATGAAGGGTAGCGGGTAAGGCAGGATTGATTTCCAAATCTAACTTAAGAATTTTATGATCAACTGGATTAAGGCTAGTGGCTTTTACTTCAATTACAATATGACCGGAGGTTGCACCTGGTTTATTAACTTCACTTTCAATGAATTTTGCCGCGTCCCCATATTCATGGACTTTATACGCTTTCATTAATCGAGCCCCCTTCGTTATATTTGTTATTTTATAATACAAAATAGGGTGAATATAACAAGCATGAAGAATCTTGTTAAATCAACGCTAGCCATTCCCTTCTTTCTTTTTTCTATTCCGGGTAGGCAAAAATTTACCATATCGTCCCTTTAAGAATAGAGAAGCTAAAGAAAGCGAGGGTGGTGTCAGATTGTTTACCCCGTCTTTTTTTTACAACGGAAAACTGTTTCAGAAACCTGAGAACGGCGGAGCAATAATGTACCA
>JABJCF010000493.1 GCA_018665625.1 Nitrospina sp.
TATGTCGTGCAGGTGAATGACCCCTTCAACTTTGCCGTCATCAGAGACGATCAATGATGTTATGGAATGTTCTTCCATAATTTGGACTGCTTTGGCTGCCAGGGTTTCTTTGGTAAGTGTCTTGGGGTTGTTTCCCATCATGTTGGATGCTTTCATCTCAGAGATGTTTTTGTCTTTTTCCATCAACCTTCTGAGATCCCCATCTGTAACCACTCCTTTTAAATTCCCATTTCTATCTGTAACCAAGGTCATGCCGAGCCGTTTTCTTGACATCTCTGCAATTACCGATTGTGCGTCCTCATCTTCAAAGACTTTTGGAACGGCTTCACCCGAATGCATTAGATCACCAACGGAAGTCAATAAACGACGACCTAAACTGCCACCGGGATGGTTCTGTGCAAAATCAGCCTCGTTAACGCCTCTTAGTTCCATAAGTGCAACTGCCAGAGCGTCACCTAAAGCCAGGGTAGCTGTTGTGCTTGCTGTGGGAATCATATCTTTTGAACATGCTTCTTCCTGAACGCTGATATCCAAAATATAATCGCTGCATTTTGCCAGTGTTGATGTTGGTTTTCCTGTTATCGCAACCAAGGTACAATTAATTCTTTTGAAAGAGGGGAGAAGTTTTATAATCTCTTCTGTCTCACCGCTATTTGAAATTGCGATTACAGTGTCGTTCTCAACAATGATTCCCAGGTCACCGTGGCTGGCTTCTGCTGCATGAAGAAACAAAGCGGGTAACCCCAGGCTTGAAAATGTGGCCGCAATTTTTTTTCCGATCAATCCAGATTTTCCCATGCCGGTAATTATGAGATGGTGGCATTGGTCGATATGGGAAACGACTTTTACAAAATTCTCATCGACTCGGTCGACCAAACCTTCGATCGCCTGGCTTTCAATCTTCAAGGCTCTTTGAGCCGTTTCGATGATGGTTTGAGATTTGTTATCTGAAATTGAATCTTTAAGGACGCGCATAGTTGGTGGAGTTCTTAATTAACCCTTTTAATTCAATAAGTTTATCGTTGTGTAAAAATACAATCATATCACAAATGATTAGACACGGTAAAGCCGCGACTTTATACTTGGAACTTCAAAATTTTAACCGAGATATTAATGAGTAAAACAAAATCTTTATATATTATTGATGGTTCGTCTTATATTTTTCGTGCCTATTTTGGAATCAGGCAGTTTCTTTCCACCTCCAAAGGGTTTCCAACCAATGCTCTATACGGTTTCATCAATATGCTGCAAAAAGTGGTAAGGGATGAAAAACCGGATTATCTTTGCGTGGTATTTGACAGTAAGGAGAAAACCTTTCGGCATGATATTTATTCAGACTATAAGGCAAATCGTGATGCTCCACCAGAGGATCTGGTCAAACAATTCCCATATTTTGAGCCTTTAGTGGATGCTTTTAGTATTTCCAGCATTCGTGTTCCGGGTTTTGAAGCGGATGACATCATAGGCACGCTGGCCTTACAGGGTTCGCAGGCAGGGTACCGTGTTGTGATAGTCAGTGGTGATAAGGATATGATGCAATTGGTGAACCCTAAAGTGCAAATGCTCGATACCATGAAAAATAAATGGTTCGGAGAAAAGGAAGTTGAAGAAAAGTTTGGCGTCCCTCCAGAGAAGGTGATTGAGGTAATGGGGTTGATGGGAGACTCAAGTGACAATATTCCTGGAGTAAAAGGTGTGGGACCGAAAACCGCAACCGAACTGATCCAGAAATATGGATCGATCGATGAACTCTACAAGTGTATTGACGAAATAGATAAAAAGAAACTTAAAGAGAAATTAGTGCAGGATAAAGAGTTTGCCCTCTTGAGTCGCAAGCTGGTCACGATCGATACCGCAATGAAGCTTGATTGTGAGTTGGAGGACTTAAAGGTTCGGCCATCTAAAAATGAAGATTTGAGGAAACTGTTTTCGGAGTTTGAGTTTTCTTCAATGCTTTCAGGGTTGGAAGAGGGCGCTGAAGAGAAGGTGGAAGAATTTGAGCCTCTCAAAAAATCCTACGAAACTATTTTGACTGAAGCGGCTTTCAATAAATGGATTGAAAAACTCAAGGATAATAAAGTTTTCGCATTGGATTTAGAAACCACCAGTCTGCAACCCGTCAAGGCAAGAGCGGTAGGGATATCTTTTTCATGTTTAGCTGGCGAAGCTTGTTATATCCCTCTGGCGCATAGCTATTTAGGGGTTCCTGAACAACTGGCGATGGATTGGGTTTTCGAAAAACTCAAGCCTCTTCTCGAAGATCCAAGTATTAAAAAAGTAGGCCAGAATATAAAATACGATTTTATCGTATTAAAAAATGAGGGGATTCATCTTCAAGGCATTGTTTTCGACACCATGCTGGCTTCCTATTTATTGAATCCTTCCAGCCGAGGCCACAATATGGATGCCTTGGCACTCGAGCATTTGGGGCATACCACTATCAAATATAAAGAGGTTGTAGGAACAGCCTCGAAAGAAATAGGTTTTGCTGAAGTCGAGGTGGAAAGGGCTACCGATTATGCAGCAGAAGACTCAGATATAACCTGGCGTCTTTATGAAAAGCTTTCAAAGCTTCTTAAAGGGGACGATCTTAAGATTTTTGAAAAGTTAGAATTGCCTCTTCTTCAAGTTCTTGGTGACATGGAGTTGCAGGGGATGGCCTTAAATAAACCTCATCTGCAAAAGCTTTCACAGAAAATTCACAAACTACTTAGTGAAAAGGAAAAAGAAATTTATGAGTTGGCGGGTGAGCAGTTCAATATTAATTCACCCAAACAGCTTTCGGTGATTCTGTTTGAGAAATTGGAATTGCCAGTTATCAAAAAAACCAAAAGTGGTTACTCTACAGATGTTTCTGTGCTTGAAGAGCTCGCTGCCGAGCATGACCTTCCTGAGGTTGTTCTTTTGTACAGGCAGTTGGGCAAGCTTAAATCCACTTATGTCGATGCGCTGCAGGAAGAAATTTTTAATAAAACGGGGCGTGTTCATACCTCGTTCAATCAATCAGTAGCTGCTACAGGTCGATTGAGCAGTAGCAATCCGAATTTGCAAAATATTCCCATCCGGACCGAATTGGGGCGCGAAATCCGAAAATCTTTTATTGCGGAGGGAGAGAATAAGCTTTTGTCTGCTGACTATTCGCAAATCGAGCTAAGAATACTTGCGCATTTGTCTGAGGACGAAGCGCTCATAGACGCATTTGTTAATGGAGAAGATATTCATACGCGGACGGCAATAGAAATTTTTGGAACCACTGCTGAACGTTTGGATGCGGAAGCGCGACGGATGGCTAAAGCAGTGAATTTTGGAATTGTTTATGGGTTGAGCGCATTTGGCTTGTCTCGGCAATTGAAAATTTTCCCAAAAGATGCAAAGAAGTTTATTGATCAATATTTCCAGCTTTATAGAAATGTAAAAATATATATGGAGAAGACTGTCGAGGTGGCGAGAGAGACTGGCTATACCCTGACTTTGATGAACCGAAAAAGGTATTTGCCTGATCTAAATAGCAAAAACAGACAGGCCCGGGAGGCAGCAGAGAGAGTAGCAATTAATTCTCCGGTGCAGGGGAGCGCGGCTGACTTGATCAAACTTGCAATGATTAATCTTGATAGGGAAATAAAACAGAAAAAATTAAAATCGCGAATGATTCTTCAAGTCCATGATGAACTGGTATTCGAATGCCCCCCTCAGGAGGAAGAAGAAATGCGTGCCCTCGTTAAAAAAGAAATGGAAGAAGTCATGCTTCTTAAAGTTCCTTTAGTTGTGGATATTGGGTGGGGGGAAAACTGGAATGATGCTCATTGATAGCTTTTTATGACAGAAAAAAGACTGAAACTTGGGCGCGAAGGCGAAGACGCCGCAGTGGCCTTTTTAAAAGACAAAGGCTACCGGATTATTCAGAAAAATTTCCGTTCCAAGTTAGGTGAAATTGACATCATCGCCCAGCAGAAGGAAACGGTGATTTTTATCGAAGTCAAATCCAGAGCCAGCCATCAGTTTGGACATCCTTTTAATGCTATTACTCCTGCCAAACAGGGAAAAATAATTCAGGTGGCTCAAAGCTTTCTTGCCAAGCACAGATTGATGGGAAATCCCGCTAGGTTTGATGTTGTCGGATTGACAATCGATCCAGGCAATGCCAAAGCATTCCAAATTGAATTACTGGAAAATGCTTTTCAGATTTCATAAAATTGGGATGTGGGTTGTCTATGAAACTGTTGCCTGTGAACTTTGTAACTTCTCAGATTCAGGGCATTTATGTGGTTTTCCATAAATATATTTTGATTTGATGCTACTTTTTGATGGTTTCATGCATCTATATGAAGAATATAGCGTTATATTTGTTGATAAAATAATTAGGAGATATTCCATTGAATTTTATAAAACGTTTTTTTTCGGGTATGAAACAGGATGTTTCTGATCCTGTTGAGGTTGTCGAGCCTGCTGATTCTGCTGAGCAGCAGACGGCACCCAGTGAGAAGGATACTGCAACCGCTGAAGAAAGGTTTTCTGATGCTCCCCCGGCACCGAGGACGGTCTTGCATGCCAAGGTTTTGACCGAGAACCTTTTCCCAAAAGACTCTGAAGGTATTTTGATTAAGGCCCAACCTTCTCCAACGGGAGACCAGTGTATGTTCACGGTGAACCAGTTGTTGATGGAGGGATGCTCCTGGTATTTTGATAGTTTTGAAAGTGCTGCCGAATCCTCTCTTGCTGAATCTCTTTTCTCTATGGATGATGTTGAAACCGTGCTGGTTTGCGAAGCGACGGTTACCGTTACGCGTAAAGATAAGACGCTGGTGGATTGGGTTCCATTGGCAAAAGAAATTGGTGGGGCAATTCGGTCTGCTATAGAAGAGGGCACTAACCTCATTGCTGAAAAAATAATATCAGAAATCCCTTCGGAAGAGGTGATCCGCGAAGGAATTCAGAAGGTAATCGATGAAGAGGTAAACCCAGGCGTGGCGGGGCATGGCGGGCAGATCAATCTACTTGCCGTAAAAGGGAACTCAGTGACGATACAAATGGGTGGAGGTTGTCAGGGATGTAGTGCAGCAGATCTTACCCTGAAACAGGGGATTCATACATCATTCCGAAAAGCAGTGCCACAAGTAGGAGCTATATTTGACGAAACCGACCACACTGCGGGTCAGAACCCTTATTTCTCATGATGCAAGAAAGGTCAAAATGCCTAGAGTAATAACATTTAAAGTAAATATTGAAACCGGGAAGCAAGGTCCGAATGAACCGGTGAATTTTTGTTTCAACGGTCACAAGATGCCCTTTGAAAAAGTAATCGGTTCCAATGAGCCTGATGCAATTTTTGAGGGAAGCTTTGATGTGAACAGTTTTGCCCATAGTTTAACCTTGTCGGGACCAGAAAAAGGTAAATGGGAAATAGAAAAAATAACCGTTGATTATGAATGTGATGGAGAAAAACCCTATGCGGTTAAATGGGGTGCTGTAACCCTGGATGAGACGACAGAAGTGAATATCTGGCAAGACCCTCCTGTTCCTGCATTTGATGTTTAAAGCTGCTTTAATGCAACGAAATTTCCCGATGAGTGAATTTTGCATGTAGGTCACCGAGAAGGATGTAGTCTTTAACTGTCGTTTCTACTGGTATAAAGTGCGTTGAGCTCCAAACTTTAAGCTCTCCCGTTTTGCTCTTAAAAATTTCTTTAGGCACAATAATATTAAGTAATAACTCATCCATTTTTTCTCGTCCTTCTTCGAGCCGAAAAACTTTTTCTTCTTCTTTTGATAAGATATGGACAGAAATTTCATCATGGCCTTTTTCCGGAATCGTTTTAATATTAAAACGATTGCCTTTTGATAAAGGGCCATAGCTACCATTACGAACGTTATAAAACGCGGTCAAAATATCGTGGTAGCTAATGTCAGCAGGAATATCATTTGTTCCTGTATCTATTTGTTCATCATTTAAAAGCTTGGACCAAGTATGCTTTCGTGTCTGGTAATTAAACTGATGGAGGGTGACCTCAGCTTGATTGCCTATGGTGACTTGGCGGTGAAAGGAAATGGGACGAAGGCTTTTGCCGTTGTCAATAACCTCAAACTCGGTTTTGTAAATATGCTTTCGATAAGATGTGAAAAAACCGACAAAACCTTTGGTGCTTGCCTCCAGTTTTGAATAGTATCTCCCCCGTTTTTTGAAAAACTGAACTTTGGCGGTAGCTGCGTTTTCAAACCATAGGAAGCTGATATCGTAATAAAGTATTTCTCCCACAAAGCGGGTTATCTCGCCATGGGGTTTAAACCCAATATACTTGCCTATTTCAGTTTCGCCGTTCTGGGCGAATAAACTGGGGGTATAGGAAATTAATAGCCCAAACAGGATTATTATTGGGGTCGGGAAGTGGGGTTTTTGTTTTCCTGAGAAAAACATAGAGGCTCCACAGTTTGCAAAAAAATTGAAATAGCCTTGTAATTTTTATATTATAATTTAGAGCTTTTATTTTACTAATATTTTTAATTCAAACCCTTTTAGAGGGGTTTTAATCAGCCATTATGAGTACAGAGACATTACCATTTTCACCGGGTGTGGTTGAAGAGTCTGAGGGGCAAACGAATCGGGCTTATCTTCCCATGTATAAAATAATTATGTGGGACGATAATGTTACAACGATGGAATTCGTCATTCGTGTGCTCATTACCCTATTTGGTAAAGAATACTCAACCGCTGAGAAATTAATGTATGAAATTCACCTGCAAGGTGCAGCCAGCGTAGCAACGATGCCTCTTGAGCAGGCTGAATTCAAAGTTGAACAGGTTCACCGTGCCGCTGCAATGGAAGAATTTCCTTTCACCTGCACCATTGAGTTGGCCTGACTACCACTCCTTCTTGCTTCCATCTATTCTCTGCTAAAAATTCCTATCTGCCTTCCAAGTTTACGTAATCTCTTTTTGTCTCACCGGTATAGATTTGCCGGGGGCGGCTAATTCGGAATTGTTCATCCTCTTGCAACTCTTTCCATTGGGCTATCCACCCTGGTAGGCGCCCCATAGCAAACATTACCGGAAACATATTTACTGGAATTTTTAGAGCCTTGTAAATCATACCGGAATAAAAGTCCACATTAGGATAGAGCTTTTTCTCGATAAAATATTCATCGTTAATGGCGATATCTTCAAGTTGAAGGGCGATTTCGAGAAGGGGTTCTTTGTACCCTGGTTTATCCAGGATTTTGTGTGCCAGTTTCTTGATGATTCGGCTCCTCGGATCAAAATTCTTATATACCCGATGACCGAAACCCATCAGGCGAAAGGGATCATTCGAGTCTTTGGCCTTAGCGACATATTTTTTGACATCTCCTCCATGATCATAGATTTCCTGTAGCATTTCGATAACCGCTTGATTAGCTCCCCCGTGAAGAGGACCCCAAAGCGCATATATGGCTGATGATACCGACGCAAACAGGTTGCACATGGAGCTTCCGACAATCCTTGCTGCGCTTGTTGAACAGTTCTGCTCATGGTCGGCGTGCAAGATCAACAAAACATCCAGCACTTTGGCTGCATCCGCATCGGGTTCATATTCTTCGCAGGGAAGGGAGAACATCATTTTTAGAAAATTTTCAGAATAACCCAGGGAGTTATCTGGATAGGGAAGCGGGAGGCCGATGGATTTTTTATAACTGTAGGCAGCAATGGTAGGCAGTTTTGCCATTAATCTGTGGATAGCTATTTCAATTTCTCTATCGTCTCGTACACTGAGTTCATTTTGATAAAATGTAGCAAGAGATCCTACCACCGCGCTGCATACGGCCATGGGGTGAGGGTTGTTAGGAAACCCGTCATAAAAATTCTTAATTGCCTCATGAACCATAGAATGGTGGACAATATGATAATTGAAATCCTCTAATTGTTTTTGAGTCGGCAGCTCACCGTAAATCAATAAGTAGGATGTTTCTATAAACGAACTTTTTTCTGCGATTTGTTCAATGGGGTAACCGCGATAAAGTAAAACTCCTTTTTCTCCATCGAGATAGGTGATCTTGCTTTTGCAGGACCCGGTGCTCATGAATCCTGGATCGAATGTAATCAAACCGGTATCTTTTCTCAATGCTGATATGTCTATTGCCTTTTCTCCAGTAGAACCTTCGAGAAGGGGGAGTTCATAGGTTTTTCCTTCATATGTGAGCGTCACCGTTTCTGTCATTTTATCCCTCCGGTAAAGGTAGTCTGCTTTTGCCGTAACGATTGCAAAGTATTCGTTAAACTGTATTATAAACCGTGTTGGCAAAATTCCGAGAATTTTTGTTTTAAGGAAAACTTTGATGAAAAATAACTTCCTTCTCTACTTGATGATTGCGGGGATTCTTTCTGGGATTCTCTGCGGGTGGATTTTTGGTGAAACCATGCTTTCCGTGGGCTGGATAGGGGATATGTTTTTGGATTCTCTAAAAATGCTCGTTGTTCCTTTGATTATTTCTTCTATGATCGTGGGTATTTCTGGTTTAGGGGATATAAGAAAAGTAGGTAAAACGGGATTGATCACACTGACTTATTTCATGGCCACCACAGGTGTCGCTGTGGGCATTGGCTTGGTAATGGTAAACATTATACAGCCTGGAGCATCAGTGGAAATGACTGTTGATAAAATTCCAGAGCACGTCGCCGAAAAAGAAGCCATAGGAATTACAGATATCTTACAGAGTTTTGTTTCGCCCAATCTGATTCATTCTATGGCTAACATGGAGATTCTTCCGCTCATTGTATTTTCTCTGGTATTTGGTGCTGTCCTGACTACATTGGGAGAGCCCGGAAAACAGGCGATCGCTTTTTTTGATACGGTCAATACTGCCATTATGAAAATTGTGCATTTGCTTATGTATTTTGCCCCCATTGGAGTGTTTGCGTTAATAGCTTCGAAATTAGGCGCTGCGGGTGGTGGTGATTTGTTTTTAGCGGAATTGGCAAAAATAGGGAAATATGCCTGGACGGTTATCCTTGCTCTTTTAGTGCATGGCATTTTTGTCTTGCCTGCAATTTTGTATTTTGTGACTAGGAGAAACCCTATTCACTATTTTAAAAATTTAACGGCTGCACTGACCACGGCATTTTCAACAGCAAGTAGTTCTGCAACTTTGCCGGTTACTATTGAATGTGCAGAAGAAAATAATCAGGTCAGCAGAAAAGCATCCCTGTTTGTTCTTCCTTTGGGAGCCACAGTGAACATGAATGGCACCGCTCTCTATGAAGCGGTGGCGGTTATGTTTATAGCGCAAATGTTGGGCATTGAAATGGGATTTACAGAACAATTAATCGTTTTGATCACCGCTACCCTCGCAGGTATTGGGGCAGCGGGAATTCCTGAAGCGGGCCTGGTGACTATGGTGATGGTCCTTCAGGCTGTTGGTTTGCCCTTGGAAGGAATTGGGATGTTGCTTTCTATTGATTGGTTTTTGGATCGTTGCCGAACAACGCTCAATGTTTGGGGTGATTCAGTGGGAGCGGCAGTGGTAGATACTCTCGAAGAAAAATGGGTTGAGGAAGGAGGAGACGCATGATCACATTAGCATTAATTGGGTTAATCGTGGGGATACTGTCCTCCGTAAGCGGATTAGGTGGAGGGTTTATGGTTGTGCCATTGCTTATCTTTCTGGGACGAGAAGCAAAGCTGGCCGTTGGAACTTCGTTTGTCTTTATTTTATTGGTGGCCATTTCTTCTATCATTGCTCACTATCGACTTGGCAACGTAGATATTAAAACCGGCTTAATTTTAGGATTGGGTGGGATCATCGGCGCACAAATTGGCCCTCAGGTTTTGCAGTATGTTTCCGAGCAGAATTTCAAAAGAATTTTTGCTGTGCTGTTGGTGATAACAGCGGTGTGGATGTTTGTAGATTCTAAAAGCTGAGTTAACTGTCACTCTTTTTGCACGTGCCGCGAACCAATCGCACTGCAAAAGGACCTTCCCCGAATTTGTTTATCCAACTGGAACGACCTTTTACAAGGCTGAACATCATGGCTCTTTCCCCATTGACAGTGTCTGTCCAGGTGCAGTCGGCTCCTTTAGCCTCAAATTCAGCGGGAATGTGTATTTCGTTGTTCCCGAAGTCTCGCTGACTGAAACTTTTGTCGAAAATAGTTTTCACATCTTCAAGTTTCGGAATTCTCCAATCGTTGAACCCACCAAAGTTTGCCGTGTTTTGCTCTTCTGCAAATTTCATTGCTTTTTCCAGGTGAATCCACTTGCCCAAAACTTGTCTGGAATCTTTTTTAAACCAGGTTAACTCGGTTTGGCTATCTAAAATTGTATCGTTGCCATTGTCGGTAAATCGAGACACGGTAAACCTCAAAATCAATTAGGAATTTATATTGAGATTATAGCAGGTTTTTTTTTCTAGATCAGGAGAAGAGTTTTTTGTAGATAATGAGGCAAGGTAAAAAAAAAGCCGATAGAACAAACTGTTCTATCGGCTTTTTACCTGTTTAAAACTACAGGTAGTAACTGGTGCTTATTTTACGTTTTGGTTCATGGTCGCATGGTTGACTTCGCAATCAGCCTGAGAAACCAGATTCTCCTGCATATAAGGATTGCCAAAAGGATCTGTGCGGTTGTCGTTCATTTGACTTCGATATTTCCCATCGGAGTTGTCTCCTCGACAGTCACCAACAACGAGTCCTACAACCACGCCTGCATCTTCTGGAGTTCTCCATTGCTTCCAGGATTGGTCTGACTGAGAAGAACCAAATTGGTAGTCTACATTCACGCCTGATTCAGCTCGAGAGTATGTTGCTCTAGATCTGATGTTGGCTGCATTTGTGAGGGTTCGATTATGCGCGCCCATTTGCATGATGGTTTGTCCAACACCCATAACCTGAGCATTATTGTTTTGATCGTAGGCACCCGGAACTTGAGTGTCTGCTGAGGCAGTTGAGCATAAAGCCAATGCCATGGCACTTGCTGCTACAAACGTAATTACTTTCTTCATTACTTTCCCCCTCTGGAAGGATGGTTTAGGATGTGAAACTTGCCTATCCTAACGATTTGTTAATTTTCGGGATATAGGCAGAAGGCTGTTTTTTTATTAAGTCGGAATCTTAAATAACGTAAGTCTATAGCTGTGGTAATTATTTGTTTTCTGCTGGCATAGATGCAGCACTGGAAAAATTAGGGGTAATTTTTTCTTGTTATAATGTAGGCATTAAGCTCATCTTTTCGAGGTCTATTTAGGGGATGAAAATTCAATTCCCTGAAAGCTGTATTTGAGGTAACCGGGAAATTTTATGGAAAAAAAACCCGAGGCATAGGGTGGGTTAAAAGGCTGGGCGAGGACTTTATGAAAGTCATAGGCGCTTTCCTCACAGGACCGAAAAAAGCACCAGCGAAAATGAATAGGGCGGCTTTTATTTCGCTTTAAAACGTAACCATATACATCACGTTCATTAAAGAAAAACTGCAAGACAAAATTCTCGTGGTTGACTTGGTAGGTTTTTCTTGCAGGTAATTTGGCCATCTCCATGGGATTAGGCACTTGGGTGCTCAACTGAGGATATTTTTTTAAAGAAATTGGGTCAAAGGCAATGCCAGGGGAAGGACTTAGAATTAGCAGGGTGAAAACGAAAATAAAGAGGGAAATTAGCTTTGCAATGTTTCTAAATCTGGACAAGTCAGGTATTCTTTCCACAAAAAAAGCCGATAGA
>JABJCF010000494.1 GCA_018665625.1 Nitrospina sp.
CAATAGTGTCAAAGACAAGTTCACGCGTTTCATCTGGATAGCCGATAATGCTGTTGGCAACCGTTGAAATGCCTGCGTCATACATCAAGTTGAAGGCATTAACCGCAAATTCATTTTTATAATTTCTGCCAACCACATCTGCGCGATACTTTTGATTGCCATGCTCCACGCCGATGTTGACTCTTGAGCAATTTACTTCCTTAAGCTTTTTAGCCCTATATGCAGTGATAGTTTCTGGTCGAGTATTCATGAAAAAAGGAAGCTTGAATTCAGAATACATTTCACAGAATTCATCAAACTCACTTTCAGACATGGCTAAAAACGTATCTGTGATAAAAAAAATGTATTCTATTCTGTATTTTTCGATTAACTCCTTAAGTTCTGTGTGAACGTTTTCCATTGATCTTTTTCTGAAAAAATCTCCCGCATTTTGGTCGTCGTAAAGGACATTTTTTTCTGGAGAATTACAGAAGGTGCAAGCGTATGGACAGCCACGCTGGGTTTCAACGGGTGCCATTCGATAAATTCCCCCCATCATGGGTCGATGAAGAGTGAAATCTTCAAAAATAGAAAGGTCCTGCACCGGAAGACTATTCACATCCAAAGCACTGCGAATTGGGTTTTTGGCTACGATGGCCTCATTTTTCTTTACCCATAGATTGAGAATGTCCGATGGATCCTTACCTTCCTCCAGAGCATTAGACAGATCCAGAATTGCCCCTTCACCTTCGCCGAGGCAAACAAAATCAACATAACTCAGTCTGGCAACGATCTCAGGAGCTGAAGTCGGGGAAATACCTCCAGCAAGTACAGTAATTTTTCTACTCTCAATGAGCTCCATGAATTTTTTGAAAATCGGGAAGGTGTCCTCAACAATAGAGGCATAAATCACATCAGGATTAAATTGTTCAATTTTTTTTACAAAGTCTTGAAACATGTCGGACTGTTTCAACTTTATTCCTTTCTCGTTAAAACTGAACGGTTGAACCTGGCCAGTTTTTACACGGTTCTCATCTTTGCTGTCTTCTTTAGAGCCATAGAATGTTGTGTCAAATAAGTCTATATTTTTAAATCCGCCAGCTTTTAATACAGCGGAAAGAATCGATATCGCGTTCGGCACAAGGGTGCTCATATTAAGGTTTGGATAAAGAAACAATATTTTTAAATTTTTTTCCACGGTTTTAATGGTATTGATAGTTTAAAATTTTATACATTATACTATTGTCAGGACCCATCAGGCTTAGCGAAACGCACCAGTTATAACTCAAAAAACTCTTTATCTTTCCTGTAAAAGAAATGATTCTCTCTAGGAAAAAATAATTTAAACTTATTGAATTAAACTTGTAAGCAGAACTAAGACTGTTGTTAGAGGGGGGGAATCAAGTTATTGTAGCGGCCTTTTTTGACTTTTTCAACGAACAATACTTGAATACTTGCTAAACTCAGTTGGCGACTACTGCCATTTCACCTTGCCTGAAATCCGGGGGATTTTCATAATCAAATCTTAGACATGAGCGATAAAATAGCTATGAAATCTGTGCGTGTATTTGCTGATTCGGAAATGATGGCCGAAGAAATTGCTTGTCGGTGGTATCGCGAAGCCGAGATAGCTAACAAGGTCAAAGGAGTTTTTTCGGTAGTATTATCTGGAGGAACTACTGCTTTAAAAGTTTATCACAAGATCGCCTCCCCTTTATGGGTTAACAAGATCCCTTGGAAGGTGGTTCATGTTTTTTGGGCCGATGAGCGTTGTGTTTTGCCAGAAAGTCAGGAAAGTAATTACCAGATAATTTTGCGTACTTTTTTAAATCATGTGCCCATTCCTGATGAAAATGTGCATCGAATTAAAGGAGAAGAAGAACCAGAAAGCGAATCTATTCGATATGCGCAGGAAATTAAAGACCATATGATCTTGAGAAATACTCGGGATACATTCTTCGATTGGGTATTGTTGGGGCTTGGAATAGATGGACATACGGCTTCATTATTTTATGGACATGAAAAAATTTTCAAAACACCACACCTTTGTGAGGTA
>JABJCF010000495.1 GCA_018665625.1 Nitrospina sp.
CAATTGGTGTTATAGTTATATAAGCATATTGATAATTATTAATTCAATATTGTTTATCCATTTTTTAAGTGGTTTCTGTTAGAGAGTCATAATTAACTGGGGAGAGAATTATGAAAGCTTTAATTATTATATTCAGTGGTTCCTTGTTTATAGGAAGTGCCAGCCTGGCATTTTCAGAAAGTATCGAATCGCATTGCAAAAGATCGATGGGGGGCAATGCAACAGCGGTTCAAATGTGTATTGAAAACGAGACGAAAGCAAAAGATGAAATTGAGTCCATTTCGATTGAACTGGGAGTGAGAACCTATTGCGAGCGAAATGCCGGTAGCAGCTACACCATTTTGCAAGCTTGCATAACCCATCAGCAGGACATACAAACCCGTATTAGCAAACGCCAAGTGGCGCCCAACATACTGGCTTATTGTAAAAAAATTGTGGGTGACAGTATTTCACTACTTGAGTCTTGTATTAACAGTGAAGAGGCATCCCCAAACCCTCCCCAAAACTAAAATCATTGCCAATTTCTATCTTCTTTTTCATCCAATAGACTGGGGAAACGGAAAAAATTGACGTCCTGCCCCGATACCCGGCCATTTTTGCCGGGATTTCTGACGCGAATTCACCTGTCTTAAAATTAGAAAACCCTTTTTTTATATGAAGTTCCGCCGAATCTGTGGTGAGGCCTCTTATTTGGCATGGGGCTTGCTATATTAGAAATGAAGATTCGAACTGGCACTGCCACCTCCAACGGATTGAGTTCACCTCCAAGTGGCTCAATCCGTGGCGTGCCAACCTCGATGGCTAACAAGCTTTTTTCTCTCCGGCTCCCTTTAAGGGAGCCACCCTCCCCCCCCTCTCTCGATTCAACCCCGGTCAAAGTCACCGTCCCCATAAATATTTATCCCTTTAATTTTAAAAATTTAGGCCACAACCATAAATCCTTTTGCTAGAATTAGAATCAAATAGTTACAAATAATTGGCCATCATTTTTAAAGGAAAAGGGATGATTAGTATCGCAGATTTAATTGATATCGTTAAAACCGCCGTTCCAGACGCTGAAGTGAACGTCTTGGATAAGACAGGGATGAAAGATCATTTTATTATCCACGTCGTATCGGCATCTTTTGAAGAATTAGGAATAATGGATCGACACCGAAAGGTTCAAGATGCTTTGAATCCTGCTATGCAAGATGGTCGAATTCATGCCGCTGAAATAAAAACAGCTACCCCCTAGTGTTTGGGTAGTTTCGACTTCATTCATAAAATACAAAAATAAAAGGAGTTAGCAATGTCTGGAATGGAAGATCAAATCAAAGAAGAAATAACAGCCAACAAAATTGTTATTTATGGAAAGGGTACCAAAGAGGCACCTCAATGCGGTTTCACGGTAGAAACCATCCAGTTTTTCAATAAATATGGATACCCGTTTGAAGTGGTCAATGCACTTGCAGATCCCGATAAGCGTCAGGCTCTCACTGATATGACCAAATGGCCCACCTTGCCAAAAGTTTTCATTGATGGAAAGTTTTACGGCGATACAGATATCCTCGATGAGATGGAAACAAAAGGTGAAGTTGAGCCTTTACTCAAAGCGGCATTTGGCGATCAATAAATTTTAATCGGGAATCATAGTCCGGTAATTTAAATTCAGGTGACCTGCAGGCTCTTATCATAAAGAGCCCTTAAAAATTAGAGTTGCCCATAAGAGAAGGATAATTTCCATGCCCGATGAATTGGAAGTAGGGGATCGTGCGCCAAATTTTGAACTGCCTGCTTGTTACGGCTATAAGGCGGGTGCATCCAGCCCTTCTGCTGAAGAAAAAGTAAAGGTGAGCCTGAAAGATTTTGAAGATAAGAAGTGGGTGGTTCTGGCTTTTTATCGACAGGATAGCAGTCCCGAAGATACTCGATTGATGGTCGGATTCAACGAGTGGAACCGTAAATTTAAAACCCGTGAGGTAGAAGTTCTGGGCTGTAGCTGGAACGGAGTGAATGCTCATCAGCAATTCATTGAAGTCTTCCAATTTGGGTTTACACTATTAGCAGATGAGCATAAAAAGGTGACGGATCAATACGGGGTAATCAAAGAGGAAGAGGACCTCGGTGAAATGGTCAAATATATTGAACGCGCCACCTTTGTAATTGATAAAACCGGAATGATTCGCGGTATCTGGAGAAATCCTGAAGACTTGCGCGAACACCCTGCCAGTATCTGGGAATTCATTCAGAAAGAAAAAAAGTAGTCAGAGTGAGGTTGAACTCAATAGGTCGGTTCCCGTGAAGCGTGTTGGCACTGTAGCGCCTTTTACTGGAAGTGTTTTAACCCCTCTTTCCCAAAGTACCCGTACCGGGCATGAAGGCCAAGGTTGAATATCACAAGGGCTGGGGTGAGTTACAATTTTTCAATCCACATCAATATTAAAGGGAAAATTTTTGGCAATTTTTATAGATGGTTTCGCGGATGGAGTTTAAAATTGTTCCATCATCTTTTTCCTCTAAATGTTTTCGGACGGGGGGCGACAAAATAATTTGAACCGAGCCTGGATTAATTATTGCGCTGCCTTTTTTGATTATGTCACCGCTTCCTATGATGGTAATGGGAACCATGGGACTATTGGATCGACTGGCAATGAGATTACTCCCCTTTTTAAATTCTCCTATTTTCCCATCTTCGGAACGGGTTCCTTCTGGAAAGATAATCACTGAACACCCTTCCTTTACTTTCTCCACCGTTTTTATAAAAGCTTGATACGATTTTTTTCGGTCAGTTCGTGTTACTGGGATGTAACCCGCCGCTGTCATTGCCCATCCCATAAAGGGAATTTTGAAAAGACTGGACTTAGCAACCCATCTTATTTGAACAGGCAGATAACCAGATAGGGCGAATATGTCGAAATAGCCCTGATGGTTAGAAACAAATATCTGTGGTTGATCGGTTAGCATATGCTCCAGACCCGTGATTTCAACTTTTACTCCATTCCAACGGCAAAGCAGGCGGCACCAGAGCCGGGCTATATTGTGGGAGGAATCTCCAGAACTGTCAAAAATACGTGCAATGACTGCTGCGGTTCCTAGTGCAAAGGACAGAGAAATAATAAGTGTCCAGAATTTTACGGTGTGGTAAAAAGAATTCAGTTTTTTCATCCGCTTAATGTGGAACGGTATACATGTTTAGAGGTAAGAAAATAAATTTATTTGTTTGCAGGTTCTGGTTGGTCGCAATATTGTTCTCAATAAATATTGATGATGCGCATGGCTGGGGGCCTCAAGGTCATCGCGTGATTGGCTATATAGCCGATTTTAATTTGACCCCCGACACAAAGAAAAATATTGTTGAAGAGTTTAACATAAACAATCTGGCGGATGTGGCAATCTGGGCCGATAAAATCAGGCGAAAAAGAAAACAGGAAAAACCCTGGCATTACACCAATATAAAAGAAGACGAATGGACCTATGTGATGCAAAGAGATTGCCCCAATGGGAATTGTGTAATAGAAAAAATAAAAGATTTTTCCCGTGTGTTGGGAAATAATGAAATCCCATTCCAAAAAAGAAAAGAGGCGTTAAAATATCTTGTGCATTTTGTCGGAGATGTGCACCAGCCTTTGCATTTGGGTAATCAAAAAGATCGTGGCGGAGGGAAAATCCGCCTTTCTTATTTAGGGAAAAATGTCAGTTTGCATTATTTATGGGATGGTGGGTTGATCGATTGGAAAAATGAAAGTTTTTCGAAATATGCTGCACGCCTGAACAACAGGCTGGTGGACTCAGAGAAGTCTGAGTGGCTTAACTCCCCAATCAATGACTGGGCGGATGAGTCCAGGTCTTTGGCTTTAAAATACGCCTATCCATTGGAAGATATGGAGTTGTCGAAGAAATACTTGGTTAGAGGTAGAGAGATCCTTGACCAGCGCATGGTTCAGGCAGGAGTTCGACTGGCGAACTTATTAAATAAATTGTTTCAACCCTAAAATTTAAAAGGAGGACTCCTTGTCAGAAGCAAATCCAATTTACTTTAAACAATTGTTATCGGGAATTGATTTGGGTGTGACCGATCCTTCGGCCAGATCTATGGCAAACTTTGTCTATTTAATTGGTGATACACAAACACGCGAGTGTGTGGTAGTGGACCCTGCATGGGATATTGACGGCATTCTTAAGGTTGTGGAAGAAGATGGTATGAAACTGACTGGCGCTTTGGTAACTCATTACCATCCCGACCATGTAGGTGGAGAAATTTTTGGAATGGAAATTACCGGGTTGGCGGAATTGATGGAGAAGCACCCCATCCCGGTTTATGTAAACAAGCATGAAGCCGATGGGGTCAAACAGGTCACGGGAATTTCCATGTCAGATATGAAGCAAATGGATGGAGAAGACATTGTCAAAGTGGGTTCTATAGATATTAAATGTCTTCACACACCAGGACATACACCTGGATCGCAATGTTTTCGAGTTGCCGACAGTCTTGTCGCGGGCGATACTTTATTCTTGCAAGGATGTGGTCGAGTGGACTTGCCGGGAGGTGATAGCGAAGAACTTTTTCATACCCTAACCCGGCGTTTGTCTAAAATTGAGGATCATATTATTTTGTACCCGGGCCATAACTATGGCGGAAGTCCTTCCGGGGAAATGGGAGATGTGCGTCAATCCAACTCTTATCTACAAATCCAACGATTGGAAGATTGGTTTTCAATGATGGGGAGATAAAATTAATTTTGAATAGTAAAATAAAAAGCTGTTCTGAGTTCGGGGTGTTGCCTTCGTAACTTATTGTAAAATTTGAACTATAATTTTGTATTTTTTTTTAAGGCTATTCTTGGAATTTTGCGACCAATCCAGCTTGCAAATTATATTTAAATAGAATAAGTTCATCCTGCTGGTTTGCTATTAATTGAGGTTTTTTATGAGATCCATTCTATCGATGTTTTCGAAATCCCCTTTTAAACCTTTGGGGAGCCATATGGATAAGGTTCGAGCATGTGTTGATCAGATGGATCCACTGTTCAAGGCGCTCAGCCAAGGTGATTATGAGGAAGTAGCAAAGATTTCTGAATTGATTGTGAAGTTGGAGCATGAAGCAGACATAATTAAAGACGACATTCGCACCCACATGAGGCAAACGGTATTTCTTCCTGTCGATAAGAAAGATTTTATGCATCTACTTTCGGCTCAGGATGATATCGCAGATGCAGTAGAAGACTTGGCCGTTCTCTTAAGGATAAAAAACCTTGATACACCGGAAACGATCAAAGCACCGCTCTCTGAGTTGGTAGAGCATGTAATAATGACAGCCTATTCAGGTTGTGATTTGATTTTGGAGTTGGAGGCTTTACTGGAGTCGTCATTCGGCGGAGCAGAGGCGGACAAAGTTGATAAGGCTACCCAAGTCTTAGGCACCTTGGAGTGGGAAGCAGATCGAAAACAATTCAAACTGGCACAAAAGCTTTTTTCATTAGGAAGCCAGATTGATGCAGCCGATCTTCTTCTTTGGAATGAGGTGATCAAAAAGCTGGGTGCCGTTGCAGATAAAACAGAACAAATTGGTAAAACTCTCAGGATTTTCCTTTCTCAGTAATTTAATTCCCCCAATTTCACCCAGGCTAAGGAGCCCGGTTTGGATCTAGATACCTTCCTTTTCTCGTTCGCAGTAATATCATGTATTTACATGGCTTGTAATATTGGAGCCAATGATGTTGCCAATGCAATGGGAACCAGTGTTGGCTCCAAAAGCCTGACTTTTAAGCAGGCCGTTTTAATAGCTGCGGTGGCAGAATTTGCAGGTGCTTTTTTTGTTGGCGGCCACGTTTCGGACACCATTCGAAAAGGGATGATTGATACCGCTTTTTTTGCCGACGTCCCATACCAATTAGTTTATGGAATGATTTCTGCCTTGTTGGCTGCCGCCATCTGGCTTCATATAGCGAGTTATTTGGGTTGGCCTGTTTCTACGACACACTCTATTATTGGAGGGGTGCTGGGTTTTGGCGTGATTGCAGGGGGAGTTGATGTAGTAAATTGGGGAAAGATGGGAAATGTGGTTTTAAGTTGGGTGGTTTCCCCGGTTATGGGTGGATTAGTTGCTTATCTTGTTTTTCAATACATTAATAAAGCCATATTTAGTACAAGAAGACCTTTGGCACATGCAAAAGAACTACTTCCTTTTATTGTGGCGGTAGTATTTTTTATTCTTTCAATCGCCATTTGTTATAAAGGATTAAAGAATTTACATTTGGATTTAGAGTTTTCAAATGTATTGTTTATTGCTTTTGTAATGGGGCTAATAGCCTTCTTGATATCTAAAATCCTGGTTCGTTATGTCCCTGATGACGATTCTAAAGATTTTTCCCACCAGTTCAACACCACTGAAAACCTTTTTAAATATCTTCAAATTTTAACTGCGTTTTATATTGCCTTCGCACATGGATCCAATGATGTAGCTAATGCAGTAGGTCCATTGGCGGCTGTGGTTTCTATCCTGGAAGGCGGGGTTGTGGAAATGAAGGTCGCAATGCCCACATGGATCTTGGGGCTGGGGGGAGGCTTCATTGTCTTTGGCTTGATGATTTGGGGATACCGTGTGATGGCAACGGTGGGTGAGAATATAACAGACATCACCCCCTCACGAGGTTTTTGTGCAACCTTTGGGGCCGCCTCGGTTGTTCTGGTATGTTCGAAAATGGGCTTGCCAATATCTACTACACATACTCTAGTAGGTTCTATAATAGGAGTGGGACTAGCTAGAGGCTTGCCTACCTTAAATCTTGGCATTATTAAGATGATCTTTATTTCTTGGGTAACGACTATTCCGTTTACTGCTGTTATCGCAATGTTGTTTTTTAAATTATTTTTAATTTTTATACCAGCTTGATAGCGCTTACATTTATACCTGCTTGACGCTTGCTAAGGTTTAACAAATAGAAAAAGCCCCGCTCAATGAGTCGGGGCTTTTTTATTATGGGGGGAAATGAGCCTCCCCGTATTTAGGTTTAATTATAGTTTTGTTTTTGTAAATGTTCTGGAAGTGTCCATTCAAGTTTATCAATGTCTGAATTGTAATGGGCCAGCGCACCACAGAATGAGCAATACTCAATGCCTACATCGTAGTCAAGAGTAACCGTTTTTGCTCTGTGCTCACAAAACGTTTTCTTGATCGCTGTCGGTTCATCATCTTTGTCTTGAAACCACCCCTTAGATATTGTCAAGTCATCCATTAAGCATCTCCTTGTTTCTTGCGAGTTCAAAGATCACTGTTTCTCTTAACGGCAATAGTTTCTCTTAAGTTTATCAACTTTTCAAGTTTTAAAATTCGGGTTTGAAAGTATTAAATTTAAAAAATACTTGACTGGGGCAAATTAGTATTTTAGGGCGTTAAAAATACTTTTTTAGGGATATTTTATTGGTTTTGTAAGAACAGTTACGAAAAAAACTAGGAAAAATCGATGAATATGACGGCGAGTTTGATCAGGAGGTCTGGAGGAAAACTTGTGACACTTCCTCTAATTGGAAATAAACTTTTTCTTTGATCATTGATTTGTGGGTAGACTCTTTCAAGTTCAGTTTCTTCCATAATAAAGGATCTATTTCACCTCTAGTAAATTCATCGGGGCTTTCTGTGAACTCGTGGCTTATGTAGTCTGCAAGGCATATTACTGTTGCTTCATGAGAATAATTTTTAGCGGCTGAAGGGTTATGATGATGGGCAACACTTTCTTGCAGCCGTTTTGGTAAATTCCAAGCTCTTAGAAGAGCACCTCCAACCCCAGCGTGGTTAAACCCAAAATATTTAGCTTCAGCTTTGTACCAGCGGTCACCACTCTTACTGGCGAAGTCCATAGCAATGCGAAACTGGTCTGGAATTTTTAAACACATCACCAGCCGGCCAATATCATGAAGGAGGCCCGCTACAAAATATTTTTCTCCATCGGAGTCGCTATTTATTTCGTTAATGGTCCTGGCAACGAGGCCACAAGCAACGCTATGCCTCCAGAAATATTCCATGTTGATCATATCCTTGGGAATGCCTTTGAATTGACCAACAACAGATGTCGCAAGGACCAATTGCATCAACTGTTCTGTTCCTACAACTCCTAAAGCATGAGTAACAGTTTCTATCTGGTTGCGATATCCATAAAATGCGCTGTTCACCATTTTGAGAAGGCGAAGAGTCAGTGCAGGATCAACACTGATTATTTTGCCGATCTGCACGAAGTCTGAATTAGGATCATCCATTGCATCCTGCAAAAGATAGAATGTATTTGGCAGGGAAGCTAGCGGTTCGTTTTCTGTTATAAGATCTAAAATTTCCATAGTAATAACTTTACAAAAGTGATCTCAACCGGTTAAATCGTTGTTCCGATAATAAAATGGCAGCCTACTTTAACTTATGCTACACCCAATTTATACCAATTTTCAACTTGTTAATGTCTCAATCTTGTTACATTTAAAGGGGTATTTCCCAGTATAAAAACAGGTTGCATGGCAAGTGGTTGAATTTATTGAGCGTATATTGTTTCGGTGGCGGGGGATTGGATAGTCGATAATATTGGAATTGTGCCTGATTTTGGTGCTTTCTCTTAAATAGCTTTATTTGGGAGAAGTCTTTTACGCTTTTTACCATTGAAAAAAATCAGGTACATTCATATTTTGCGGAGGTTTCTTTTGCAGTTTATAATTAGGCATGACGCAGATAGGAATAACTAAACTAATCCGAATTTTTTTCTACCTTTTATTATTTCTTTCCAGCTTCTTAATATTTGATTCCCAAACGGTGGTAATTGTAGTTCTCTTTGCTGTTTTCGCATTAGAATATTTTTTGTCGAAATCAGAAAATAAAAATAATCTTTAATTCCCCTGAATAGGACTGGCTTCAATGAAGATATCTGGACAAAATCGAAAAATGAAAGTGGAGTCAAAATCACCCATTCAGTATTTCCTTGATCTGGATAAAGAATCTTATTCTTTGAATTCTTATATAGGAAGTAAACTAAAAATTAAATGGCAGGGAGTGATTACCTGTATTGAATGTGGACGAAAAACTAAAAAATCCTATCATCAGGGTTATTGCTTCGTCTGTTCTCGCGATTTACCCGAAAATGAAATGTGCTCTGTGCGTCCAGAATTATGTGACCATAAGAATGGCAATGAAGCTGCTCAGGAGTTTTGGAGAACTTATTGTAATATTGATCATTTCGTTTATTTATCCTTGACCAGTGGCGTTAAGGTGGGAATCACCCGGCATTATAATATCCCCGATCGCTGGATCGATCAGGGGGCGGTTAAAGGCTTGGTTATAGCTAAAGTTCCCGAACGAATTCTTTCTGGGAAAATTGAGGTTGCTGTCTCGAAAAATTTTGCGGATAAAACCAACTGGCGGAAAATGCTAAAAGGGGAATATGAAGATTTGGATTTGCAGGAGTATCGAGAGAAAGCTCACGAGTTATTCCCTGAAGATATGAAATGCTATGCACTCGAAAATGAAGAAATTCAGGAACTGGTTTATCCGGTACAATCCGTACCGGATAAAATAACCAGTCACAATCTAGATAAAATTCCTGAATTTGAAGA
>JABJCF010000496.1 GCA_018665625.1 Nitrospina sp.
TGCATTTAATTTTTTCTTTATAAAATCAAATATTATCTAGGTGTTTCATTAGATTGTAGTAAGAGTTTTGGTTTTTTATTTCACCCGTAACTTTATAAATAATTTTACTGAGTATGAAATTCTATTTGTTGTAAGTTTTGTTAGGAGTTTGAAAAACTCTTTTTTGGTTCCCACGGCTCTCATGTCAACAAATATTTTTTGAAAAATTATTTTTTATGTCTTGTTATCCTAGGCCAAGTGAGTTGGCTAATAGTTTAATTAGATTCTTTACTTTTCGGTCATTTTCTTGGTTTTATTTCATAAGCATTTATAAAAATTGCTCTCGGTTCATCTGCATATCGGTAAAAAATCGAGAAAAGGTTATATAAAAACAAGGATTTATAGGTATCAAGCTGAGTTGAAATCTGTCTCATTTTTCAATCTTATTTAATGATGCTACCAGATGTCAATTGTCTATATTGGCATATTCTACGGGGAGTCCCCGGTAAAACTCCTGAAACTACCCAGCGTTAATGTTATAAGGGGTTTAGGTAACAAAAGTTGAGCCGGTTTATACTTCATCTTAATTGTTAATACTTTATAATTAAATGTTTAATATATATAGGTAGATATGGATTCTATTTTAAATCGAAGAGTGGCAACTATTTTATTTTTAGGCTTCTCCTCAGGTCTGCCCCTTGCATTATCTGGAGGGACCTTGCAGGCCTGGTTGACGGTAGAAGGGGTCGATATCAAGACCATTGGCCTTTTCACTCTGGTTGGTTTGCCGTATACATTGAAGTTTCTCTGGTCTCCATTTCTTGACCGATTCTCCTTTCCTTTATTTGGACGTAGACGAGGCTGGGTTTTGGTGTTTCAGGCCTTATTACTCATTTTGATTTTTGCGATGAGCATGGTGTCTCCTGCCAAAGCTCCTTGGGTGCTTGCATTTCTCGCCTTTGGGGTAGCGTTTGCTTCGTCTTCTCAGGATATCGTTGTCGATGCATACCGTGCAGAAGTGTTGAGGGAGAAAGAGCGGGGATTGGGGGCGGCTGTCTTTGTCACTGGATATCGAGTTGCGATGCTGATTTCTGGGGCACTGGCTTTAATTTTGTCAGGAATTTTGGGTTGGCAAGCCACCTATATGCTCATGGGAGGATTGATGGTAGCGGGGATGACTGCATCTTGGCTGGGCCCCGAGCCTGAAGATCCTGGAACTCCACCTAAAACCTTGCAGGAAGCTGTTAGCGGACCTTTGTTAGAATTCTTTTCGCGGAAGGGTGCTTGGACGATGCTGGCGCTGATTGTTCTCTATAAACTGGGTGATGCCTTTGCGGGAAGCCTGACTACAACCTTTTTGATTCGAGGAGTGGGGTTTTCTGTAGGTGAAGTGGGAGCCATCAATAAAGGTATGGGGCTTGCCGCAACGATAGTGGGGGCTCTATTTGGCGGTGCTCTCATGGTTCGTTTGGGTCTTTTTCGCTCACTTTTTCTTTTTGGAATTTTACAGGCCGTTTCGAACTTGTCCTTCATGGTTTTGGCCATGCTGGGGAAGAGCTATCCCATGCTGGTTTTCACCATTGGGTTTGAAAATTTGGCGGGTGGGATGGGAACGGCGGCTTTCGTAGCATTTTTGATGGCGTTGTGTAACCATAATTTTACTGCAACACAGTTTGCCCTATTGTCAGCACTAGCATCCCTAGGGCGTGTATTTGTGGGGCCTACATCGGGATTTCTAGTCGATGAATTTGGCTGGATGTTGTTTTTTTTGGTTACATTTGTAGCTGCGCTACCAGGGCTGATGCTTTTGTGGAAAATGCGCGAAAATGTCCAGGCTTTGGACGAAGGCTCTCATCAAGATAAAACTGATTTGTCATGACAGAATTCATTTATCTGCATGGATTTGCATCAGGACCAGGTTCTCAAAAAGCCCGCATTTTTAAAATACATTTTGAAAAAGCCCACCTTTCCATTACGATTCCAGACTTGCAACAGGGCGACTTTGAAAACATGACCCTGACAAAACAGATCTCACTGGTTCAAAATATCATTGATGGGAATCCTGGTACTGATGTTGCTTTAATTGGTAGTAGCATGGGGGCTTATATTGCGGTACTGATAGCAGAAACTCGAAAAGAGGTAAAGGCACTTTATTTGATGGCACCTGGTTTTAATTTTCTCAATCGCTGGATGGAGAATATGGGTTGGGACAAGAACTCTCTTTCTTCCACGCCAGACTTGATACAGGTCTTCCATTACAGTTACAATAATGAGGTGAGTTTAAATACAAACTTGTTTCGAGATGCAGTAAATTGGGACTCCTTATTGTTAACTCGCAATATTCCGATCCGTATAGTTCATGGTCTTCATGATGAGACGGTGGGCATTCAGGAGTCTAGAGATTTTGCCGGATCGCGTCCCTGGTGCCAATTAAAAGAACTGGACTCTAACCATGGTCTTTTGTCATGTATTGATTGGATAGTTGTGGATTGTATGGAGTTTTTACGGTTGAATAATTTAGCAGATGAAAAGTAGCTTTGACCAAACTAAGTCGACTTAAAGACAGCTTGATTCTATAGACAAAAATCCCAAATTCAACTTACAAGTGCAACTCTGATGGTTGTTGGCAGGTCAAACTGCGGTAACCTTGCGGTTTTTCTCACCGAAAAAAGTAAGAGGAGCAAGCATGAGAGTATACACACAGCTTACCCAAGGCCAACGCTACCAATTGGAAGCCCTTTATAAAGCGGGTTATAATCAGACAATGATTGCCAATATTCTTACAGTCCATAAATCAACAATTAACCGATAATTACGGCGTAATCGAGGTTTTCGTGGTTACCGTCCGAAATAAGCGCAAGCTACTGGCCTGCCCCCCCCCGAAAACTGATCCATTTGCGATGTTAGGATTTGGGTCAAA
>JABJCF010000497.1 GCA_018665625.1 Nitrospina sp.
ATTCCGCTTGGAGGGGACAGGCTGGGAAGTGCTCGCACCTTTTTTAATATCTTTTTGACAATGCTTTTGTGCGGATTTTGGCACGGAGCTAATTGGACATTTTTATTATGGGGAATGATGCATGGGGGATTGCTGGTTGCGGAACGAATGTCCGGTGATTTTTTAGAACGAATTCCTAAAGTGGCTGCCACAATTTTAACTCTTGTTTTGGTTTTTCTTGCATGGGTTCCGTTTCGCGCTCCTGATTTAAGCAGTGTGGTAGACTGTTACGCGGCGCTTGCTAATGGTGGATGGGAAAGGCCTGCGCTTGGATTTGTGCTGGGGGTGATAGGATTGATTGCCATGGATACCTACTTTAAGCTTGTGGGAAGGGATGATTACAATGCTTTGCAGGATCACGAAATTGAAAATTACGGTGACTGGAAACCCTCGATAATGGTTTCTTGTTGTGTTTTTGCATGGTTTTTTGCTTATACGCTAAACCAAAATGAAACGAATGCTTTTATATATTTTCAGTTTTAATCGGGCATGATGTCTTATCCGATGAGTCTATAAAAGGATTAACGATTTTTAGAACCAAACTTGCTGGAGGAAAATGGCCAACAAAAAAATTGCTCTTATCACGGGAATCACAGGTCAAGACGGTTCATACCTAGCGGAGTTTTTATTAAAAAAAAATTATGTTGTACATGGAGTAAAACGTCGTACTTCTCTATTTAATACGGATAGGATCGATCATCTTTATCAGGATCCTCACGTAGATAATAGAAACTTTATGTTGCACTACGGCGACATGACAGACTCCAGCAGTCTGCTGCATATCATCCAGAAAGTGCAGCCCGATGAAATTTACAATCTCGCAGCGCAGAGTCATGTTGCGGTGTCGTTCGAAGAACCAGAATATACTGCAAACTCCGACGCTCTGGGTGCATTGCGAATATTGGAAGCAATCCGCATTTTAGATTTAAAGGAAAAGACACGTTTCTACCAGGCGTCGACCTCTGAACTTTATGGGTTAGTGCAAGAAGTGCCTCAAAAAGAAACCACGCCATTTTATCCACGCAGTCCCTACGCTGTCGCAAAGCTCTACGCATACTGGATAACGGTCAATTACCGTGAAGCCTATGGAATATATGCTTGCAATGGCATCTTATTCAATCACGAAAGCCCGGTACGCGGAGAAACATTTGTCACACGCAAAATAACTCGTGCTTTGGCGCGTATCAAACTCGGATTGCAAGAATGCCTTTACCTGGGTAACCTGGATGCAAAGAGAGACTGGGGACATGCCAGGGACTATGTAGAAGCAAAATGGTTGATACTTCAACAGGACAAGCCTGAGGATTTTGTTATCGCAACGGGTATTCAATATAGTGTGCGAGAGTTTGTTGAAGCTGCGATAAAAGAAATTGGCATAAATATAAGTTGGAAGGGGAGCGGCTCTGACGAAAAGGGTTACGATGAGGATGGAAAGTGTATCGTAGCTATCGATGAGCGTTACTTTCGTCCCACTGAAGTTGAAAGCTTGCTCGGAGATGCTACTAAGGCAAAAGAAAAACTGGGTTGGACCCCTAAAACCACTTTTCCCGAACTGGTGTCCGAAATGATGCGTGAAGACCTTAAGGCCGCCGAGCGTGATGAATTAGTAAAAAGACACGGCTACGATGCCTACAATCGTCACGAGTAAAATTTTTTATGACGGATTTGAAAATAGATAAAAGCGATAAAATATATGTTGCGGGTCACAATGGGATGGTCGGGTCCGCACTTGTCCGAGGCCTCCAGAAGAGAGGCTACAGTAATTTGCTAATGAGGACACGCAAAGAACTGGATCTTCTCGATCAGGATTCTGTCTTTTCGTTTTTGCAGAAAGAAAAACCCCGCTATATATTTCTTGCTGCAGCCAAAGTGGGTGGCATAAACGCCAACAACACATTTCGCGGCCAGTTTATTTATGAGAATCTTGCCATCGAAACCAACATAATTCACGGAGCACATTTAGCCGGAATTAAAGAGTTAAACTTTTTAGGCTCTAGCTGTATCTATCCCCGTGATTGCCCACAGCCTATGAAAGAGGAGTATCTCTTGACAGGTCCACTTGAACCGACCAATGAACCATATGCGATTTCAAAAATTGCTGGCATTAAAATGTGCGAAAGCTATAACCGGCAATATTCAACTCAATATGTCTCTTCAATGCCGACAAACCTCTACGGCCCAAATGATAACTATGATTTAAATACCAGCCATGTTTTGCCCGCTCTTATTTGTAAGGCCCATAAGGCGAAGGTGAGCGGGGATAAACAACTGATTGTTTGGGGAAGTGGTAAACCGATGCGAGAATTTCTATATGTAGATGATGCTGCCGACGCTCTTATCTATATGATGGAAAAGAAATTGACGGAAGGAATTTTCAACATTGGTACGGGTGAGGAAGTAACCATTCGAGAGCTAGCCGAAACAGTGATGACAGTAGTAGGCTTTCAGGGTGAAATCACTTTTGATGCAAGCAAACCAGATGGGACACCACGAAAGCTGTTGTCAGTAGAAAAATTAAGAAAACTGGGTTGGCAAGCTCAAACAAAACTGAAAGAGGGTATAGGAAAAGCCTATCAGGATTTTCTGGAAACCCATGAAAATTAATTTTGAGAATTCTTGGTCGGCCTTAATCCCCCTGATTGAATCCTCCTAATCTAGTATTTTCCTATGGATGAAATTCTCTCTTCAAAAAATATTCCCTCCTTAACTGTTGTGATCCCCAGCTTCAATCAGGCGGAAACTATAGAACAGTCCCTGGTAAGTATTTTGGAGCACAATAATCTTGAAGGATTGGAGGTTCTGGTTTTTGATTCGATGTCTACAGATGGAACTTCTGAAGTTCTCGGAAAATGGAAAAGCCGATGCACTGTTATACAGGAAGAGGACACAGGGCAAAGTGATGCTATTAATAAAGGTTTCGTAAAAGCTAAAGGAGACATTGTTTGTTGGTTGAACTCAGATGACCTGTTTTTCCCGCAGGCTCTTGATCGAGTCCGTCAACTTTTCGCACGAGATCCCGAGGCCCAGATTATCAGTGGGAGAGGAGTACATCTTTTTCAGGATGGAGGATTTAAGACTCTTTTTCCTGAAAAAATTAATTTTGAAAAATTATCCTCGCCCAATTTGCAAATAGATGTTTTACAGCCCGCTGTTTTTTTTCGTCGTGATCTTCTGGAAAGTATTGGGGGAATCAACTTGAAACTGCATTATGTAATGGATTGGGATTTATGGTGTCGGTTTATCCAAAATAAGGCCATTTGGAGAACGGTAGATGATTACTTTTCTGCGGCAAGAATTCATCCTGCAACCAAAACATCCAGCGGTGGGTTTTTGCGGTTGTTCGAGCATTGGCGGGTTGCTAGAAAACACACGGGTTTCTGGTTTCCCAAGTTGACTTGGAATTTATTTCTTTCCTGGGGTTTGGAAGATGCGCCGCAACCTTTATCTTGTTTGTTTAAAGTTGCATATGGTCTGAAATCCTTAATCCGATTTGGGGAAATAAAACCAAATTTTCATAGTTCGCAATTTGGCCAGGGGCAAGCGCAAATCACTTTTCCCTGGTACGGGAGGAAGGCAAAATTTATTGTTGTGGAATTGGAGCTTCGCAACCCCGGAAACCCTCCTGAGACTATAAATATTGAAATTAATGGTCAATCCTTCAGTAGGGAAATTACAGGAAAAGAAGCAAAACAAGTCATCGCCATCGAGCAGCCCTTCGACGAAAATGTGTTCAATGTCTCAATTTCGACAGAACCCTCAGTAGAGTTCAGAGTGATAAAAATAATGCCTTCTAACGCTGATTAAGTCGGATGGGTAGGATAAATTGGCGTCCCCAGCGTCCCCAGCGTCCCTAAGTTCGAATTTCTCATGAAACCATTACACCTCGCATCGAAATACTTTTGGAAACAAGGCCTTCTACCGGAAAGGTTACTCTTTCATCGTTTTCCTGCAAGGCAATAATGTAAATGAGTGGAATAAAATGTTCTGGAGTAGGGGCAGAAAGGCGGGCGATATCACCGAGGGATTCATAATCAATTATTCCCTGGTATTTTCCGTCCACAAGGTATTGCTTTATTATTTCATCAAATTCGATCGCCCATTTTGCAGGCTCAATCTTTGCATCAAAGCTTATCTGGCTGAGGTTATGAACAATATTTCCGCTTCCCAGAATTAAAACCCCTTCATCTCGCAAAGGTTTCAATTCTTTTGCAATTTCATAATGCTCTAGTGGAGTTAATGTGTTATCCAAGCTTAACTGGATCGTGGGAATATTGGCCTCTGGATACATTTTGGTCAATAACGCCCAGGTCCCATGATCAAGGCCCCAACTCGTATCTAGTTTGACCTTTCTTTTTGAAATTAGAGATTGAATCCGTTTGGCAAGTTCAAGATTTCCTTTGGCTGGATACTGAACATCAAACAGCGCTTGTGGAAAGTTTCCAAAATCATGAATTGTGGGTGGGTTTTCCATCCCTGTTACAAAAGTACCCTTGGTTTCCCAATGAGCAGAAATGGATAAAATCGCTTTCGGCATAGGAAGGCCTTCCGCTATTAGTTTCCAAGTCTCTCCGTAAGGGTTCTCTTCAATAACGTACATGGGACTGCCATGCCCTAAAAAAAGTGCAGGCATTTTATTTTTACTCGACGTACCCATTATTCACCTCGTTTTAGCGGAGTTTTAAAGCAGGCCTAGAGGGCAGTTTTCGGCCAATAGCGGACATTGGTTTTGTTAGAGATTTATATAATTTGAAACTTCAATAAGGTTTCCGTCCGGGTCTCTGAAATATATTGAGGTAATTTCCCCCTTTGCTCCCGTTCGTTTAACAGGTCCCTCAATTATTTTGACGTTGTTATCGCGAAGCTCCCTAATTGCTTCATCTATGCTTGTATTTGTAATAAAACATAGGTCCGCACTTCCTGGGCTCACATTTTGAGCCTTGGGTTCAAATTCACTATCAAGCTGGTGTAAATTTATTTTCTGGTTCCCAAAAAATAAGGCCGTCCGACTATCACCAAAAATAATTTTTTTCATACCTAAGTTTTTTTCGTAAAAATCAACGGTACGATCTATATCCTTCACCGTGAGGGCAAAATGATCAACTCTATCTACTTCCATCGCTATCCTATTTTTTTGTTCCAGTTTGCTTATTTTACGGGGCATTTTAGTAATGCTCAAATGTCCGCTTTAGGTCGAATATCGACATATCTCCGCTCGGCCAGAAACCGTTATTCATTTCGATTTGCCAATTCCAGCAGTTTTAAAACTGTGCGCCAGTTCCGTGCCGTTACGTCAACGCCAAGAAGTTTTTCTGTTTTTGCAGCAAGCTTTGAGCGCCCGAACCCGTCAGGAGTATGAAGGTAAAACATGTTCTCATTTAGAAAATAATTTTCGCTCCCTGCTTTGATCTTGTCAAATGATTCACTTTTCAATGGTTTTGGCTTCTTGGAAAGAAAAAAAAGATGCAAGGATTTTGGTTCTTCTTCAGCGTCTGGAAAGGGATTTGACGTTACCGCTTTCTCCAGCTCCCTGACGGTTAAGAGATGAATTTTTGGTTCAAAGCCATGGCGATTTAAAATTGTCTTTCCGATGAGTTTTGTAAGTTGGGGCGCTTTTGAGCCCGGTTTTCTGAATATCACATTGCCACTTTGAATATACGTTTTTACACTTCCGCAACCAATTTCCTCAAGTTCCTCAACCAAGTCTTTCATAGGCAATAGGTTGTTCCCGCCAACATTGATACCCCTGAGCAGCATTATCCAAGTAGTCATAAAACTATTTTACCATGCTCCTTTTGAATGATAAAAGACTGCAAAGCTTCGATAGTAACATGTCTCCCCAAACGGCCAAATGCGGACATTCAGTTTGCCCCACTTATATTATCTTAGATACTGCCTCTGCTATAGCTTTACCTAGTGACAGGTGCTGGTTTTCATCTAAGTGAATGCCATCAACAATACTAGCTTCGGTAATAGAAGCAGAATCGAAATAGCTTGTTGAATGCCTTACTGATATTTTTTTAAGCTCGGTGGCCAAACCAATACATTTTTTCTCAGCGCCATCAAATTTGTTAGCGATTTCACCTTTTGGCTCAACAATTGTTGGTGGAGCAATAATCATAATTTCTGGAATAAGCATTCCCGGCTCTATCGGAGCGTGGCGAATAATATTTATTAATATTTCCGTGCCCTGAGCAGATAGCTTTGCGTTATTGCTATGAGATTCTTGAAAGTCATTTGTGCCCAGCATCAAAATAACCAGTTTGAGTGGAGAGTGCATTTCAATAACTTGAGCTAAACCCTGTGAACCGTCTCGACCCCTCTTTAAACGGGTCATTCCATTTGGTTCTACGACCATTCAAACAGTTCTCAATAACCCTGATGTTCCTACCCTTGGCGTTTAGAGAATTTTCAAAAACCCCGGGCCATCTTTTTTCAAAAGGTAGTCGCAGCCTTGTATTTGAGATAATCCCCCAAGAAAGACTATCTGAATAAATGAGAACCTGTTCCATAAGGCAACCTGAATATTTTATTGTGAATGCCCGCTTTGGGTCGGAAGGAGACGGGCAGTCTAGAAATTTGAACGTCATTTTACACTATAAGCATTAATTCAGAATTATAGATGCCCGATTGATCCTGCAAATATCTTACACGAAATCAAAAACATGATCCTTGCGTCCATTGGATCAACTTTCTAAACGAAAATTTTCGAACCGCTGGAATCCCACACATCACCAAACTTTTCACGGATTTGGATGAGCGTGAATACAAAGAGGGTCTTAAGAGGATAGATTCCGAACCGTCAAATTTCTTTTTTATTTCAAAGGCTTAGGAGGGAGGTATAAATTGGCGTCCCCAGCGGGATTCGAACCCGCGTCGCCGGCGTGAAAGGCCGGTGTCCTGGGCCAGGCTAGACG
>JABJCF010000498.1 GCA_018665625.1 Nitrospina sp.
ACCAAAAATTGGAAGTGGCGAGTTGCACGAAGTAAAGCTATTTGAATCTGAACGTAATTTTGTTGTCTATCATGGAGCTTCTGTTGAAAGACCTCATTGAAAAAATATTACTGGAAATTGGAGAAGACCCTTCTCGCGAAGGATTGAAAAATACTCCCGAGAGAGTGGAAAAATCTCTCAAATTTTTAACCAGCGGTTATTGGGTAAACATTGACGATCTTGTAAACGGTGCGCTATTTCATGAAGACTACGATGAAATGGTGATCGTTAAAGACATCGATCTCTTCAGCATGTGCGAGCACCATATGTTACCGTTCATCGGGAAATGTCATGTTGCTTATTTGCCCAAAGGAAAAATTATTGGACTCAGCAAGGTCCCCAGAATAGTTGATGCCTTTAGCAGAAGGCTACAAGTTCAAGAACGACTCACCAACCAAATTGCCCACAGCATTCATAAAATACTCAATCCAATGGGAGTTGGTGTTGTGATTGAAGCGTTGCATTTGTGCATGTGCATGCGTGGAGTCGCCAAGCAAAACTCATACACAACGACCAGCTCTATGTTGGGTTCTTTTAAAGATGACGCGAGAACACGAGGTGAGTTTCTAAGCTTGATACCTCCGCAAGGCACACGAAAGTGATTTAACCCTATTTTAAAGAGTCTTTTTTGAACCCCTCCACTAAACAAATAGTTCTGGAAAACAATAAAGTCATTCCAGAAATTTTTGGAAGCCAAGATCTCAATCTCAAACTCATAGAGAAAAAGTTTAACGTCCGCATTACCACTCGGGAAAACCAAATCAGCATAAAAGGTGAACCTGATTCTCTCGAATCAGTTGAGAACCTGTTTCACCAGCTTGAAAAATTGCACGCGGCTGATCAACCCGTAGAAAATGGCGACATCAAATTTGCAATCCGCTTGATGGCTGAAGACCCAAAAGCAGATTTGAAAACCATTTTTTCAGAACGCATTGCTGTTTCTCCCAAGAGAGGTTTTATAACTCCCAAAGGCCCTTCTCAACATAAGTTCATTCAGGCTGTTAAGGCGGATGACATAGTTCTTTCCATAGGTCCTGCGGGAACCGGAAAAACATTTCTTGCTGTAGCAATGGCTGTAGAGGGTTTACTAAAACGCCGCTTTAAAAAAATTGTTCTAGTACGACCTGCTGTTGAGGCAGGCGAAAAACTGGGATTCCTACCCGGCGATATCTCAGAAAAAATCCACCCTTATCTTATGCCCCTTTATGATGCTTTAAACCATATGATGGAGGAAAATCAGGTCCGTCATCTTATCGAAGATGGGGCCATAGAAATTGCTCCTCTGGCTTATATGCGAGGAAGAACTTTGAGTGATGCCTTTATCATTCTTGATGAAGCGCAGAACGCCACCAAAGAACAAATGAAAATGTTTTTGACCCGCTTAGGTTTCCAATCAAAAATGGTGGTTACGGGAGATATCACACAAATTGATCTCCCACATAAAAATGATTCGGGTCTGGTTCAAGTAAAAACCTTATTGAAAAATGTCGAAGGAATTCAATTTGTTTATTTCACTGAAAAAGATGTTGTCCGCCATGAGTTGGTAAAAAAAATTATTAAGGCATACGATAAATCAGACTCAGAAGCAGAAAATTCTGATCAGCCCCGTTTATAAAAGGGTTCAAGGATAATGGGTGTTTTGCTGCAAAACGATCATCCTAAGATTGATATTGATTGCATCGATATTGAATGTTTGATTGAAAAGATCCTGGTCAGTCTGGATTGTCAGGATCATGAAGTCAGCATACTATTGACCGGAGATGCCCAGATTCGGCAACTCAATCAGCAATTCAGAAATATCGACCAGGCAACCGATGTACTATCTTTCCCACAAAACTCTGAAGACGACCCGCCCCTTCCGGGAGAGATGTTACTAGGGGATATCGCGGTTTCTCTGGATACCGCTGAAACTCAGGCAAAAGAGCATAAATTGTCCTTCAAGGAAGAAGTAGTTCTTTTACTTATTCATGGTATCTTACACCTGCTGGGATACGATCACGAAATATCTGAGCAAGAGGAAATTAAAATGCGAAGTAAAACACGGGAATTATTCAAGTTGGTTTTCCCCGATAAAACGCTTACCGATTCCTGCAACTTTTAGCCATTCGATCAATATGAAACAACTTTGGGCACCTTGGAGAATGGAATACATTAAAAGTGAAAAAAGCGATGAATGTATATTTTGCGTTCTCCCCTCTTCCGATGAAAATGAAAAAAATTACATTTTGTTCAAGGGCGCACATTCATTCATCATAATGAATATTTTCCCTTATAACAGCGCTCATATAATGGTTTCTCCTTACCGGCATATTGGTTGCATTACCGAACAAAACGATTCTGAAAAAATTGAAGTCAACCAATTGACCCAGGAATGCATAAAAATCTTGAAAACCGTTATTGGACCTGATGGTTTTAATATTGGTTACAACATTGGCAAAGCAGCGGGAGCAGGATATGATGAACACATTCATTGCCACATCGTTCCACGCTGGACAGGGGATACCAATTTCATGCCTGTACTCGGAGAGGTGAAAGTTCACCCTGAGCACTTACGATCTACCTACGAAAAACTACTTCCTCATTTTAAAAATTTGACTCTCTAATTCTCTCAAATGGTCGTGTCCGCAAAAAGTCAACGTGTCAAGCAGGAGGAAACTCCTAT
>JABJCF010000499.1 GCA_018665625.1 Nitrospina sp.
AAGAAGCTTTGATAATGCAAAGCTTAATGCTGAAATCATTGTGGTTAACGATGGGAGCAAAGATAAAACACTTGAAATTATAGAAAAAATCTGCAAAAAAGACCCGCGTGTTAGGGTAATTTCCCATGATACCCCCAAAGGTATTGGAGCCTCATTTTGGGATGGAGTTAATAATTCAAATAAAGATAGTATCTGTATGTTACCTGGTGACGGAGAAAACGATCCAAGTGAAATAATTCGTTATTTGGGTTTGTTAAGCCATGTAGACATAGTTATACCATTTGTGTTCAACCCTCAGGTACGCCCATTATGGCGGAGTGCCCTTTCTTGGATATATAGATGGGCAGTCAATACAACCTTTTGGGTTAATTTTAATTACACGAACGGAACAATACTTTACCGAAAAAAAGTTCTAGATGAATTGAATCACAAGAACCCCGGATTTTTTTTTCAAACTGATATTTTAATCAGATCAATAAGAAGGGGCTATCTATTTGCGGAGGTTCCTTATCGCCTTGGCCTCAGAGGATCTGGGTCATCAAAAGCACTTTCTCACCCTTCTTTTTTAGGTGTTATAAGAGGTTACCTAGTATTAGTTCGAGATTTTTATTTTTACAAAAACTGCAAATTCAACGCGTCATTTGGGTCAAATACCTCCACGGCCCTACGGTACAAATCTTCTCAAGAAAACCAATAAACTCACTTCTACCATTTTTTGAAATAATGAATCTATCTCTGAAAATCCAATTTCCAAAATTATGATAGTACTTTTCTGGGGCACGGTTTTGTTGTTTTCGGCTCTGCTCATACAAATTATCTCCTGGCGAATTAGGCTTCCCGATCGCCAGTGCAAAGCGCTTCTAATTGTGTTCTCTATTACTTTCTTTTTTGGAATCACTTGGATCCTAGTTGCGCACCCTTCCCTCCCATCCATCTTAGGTGGAATTTCCTCTCCACAACATATAGCAGAATATATTCATATATCATTATTCTACTGGGTTTTTACTATGGCTTATCTCATTACGTACTCTGCAGTAGAAGTTGATAGCCCCTCTTTGGTTATGACCATGACTATCCAAAAAGCAGGGAAAAAAGGGTTCCCTGTTACCGATTTTAAAAACTTTATAACAGATGAATTAGTAGTAATACCTCGAGTCAATGACTTGGTTCACGATAAAATCGCAAAGTTTGAGGATGGTATTTATAAATTAACTCCAAAAGGGATTAACTTGGCAAAAATTTTCAATACATACAGAAACTTTTTAAAGCTTAAGGACAAAGGGGGATGATTATAGAGACAGGAGCTAACGGGTTGAATTTACTTATACCGCTTTTGAGTTTCTCCGTAAATGTGACCTTTCAAGTTTTTTTATTTCGGTCTAGGTTCTGTGGCTTGCTAAAATCAGAATATATAGGCTTCGCTCTTGGGTTGGTGCTATTAAGTTTGCAAATATCTTTACATCCCATGCCCCTTGAGTTGACTTTAGATTTGTTAGCAGTTGCTATTGTGAACGTGCTAATTTTTTGTGGTCTCAGTTATTGTTATTTTCATTTTATCAATCTATGTACTACTGCTAGACGCATTCGCCTTGTGCGGGATTTATTTACTTCTCCAGACGGTCTTACCTTAGACCAAATTCTTGAGAACTATAATGCCCAAGATATGCTATCAAAAAGAATCCAACGATTATTAAACAGTGGTCAGATTGTCGAACAAAATGGTCGTTATTTTGTGAGTAAACATTTAGTGCTCTTTGCAGCATGGTTAATGGTCATATTAAAATTTATTTTTTTAGGTAAAGGAAGCGAATACGACTCAAATTAAATCTCGGCATTCTAAATTCATTTTCGTTAATATAGGTTTTTCTGGCTATTCCTTCCGCTTATACTGGTTGGCTCCATTTTTTACAGCCTTATTTTTTCTATATATGATACTTTGGTAACTCGTTATCAATTCCAAAAAAAGTAATTTTTTCTCAGCCCGTTAAAGTAGTTTTTTCTTGTTTCGGATTCCTAATTTTGCGACCAGCGGATTGCTTCTTATTTTTTAGGGAAGGTGGCCGTTTTTGTTGGATGTCCTTTAATTCTGACCATGACTCGATATCTGATTCCACCGTTTTTTGTTTTTCTCTTTTGAATGGTAGGCATGTTTTTCCCCCTATTAATGTGGCATGGAGGTATTCGAGGCGATTCACGGCTTAGGAGAAATGCCTGGGGGAAGCAAAGGAGTGAGCAAGTAAACCTTGTAAAGAAAAGAACTAGTGCATTAAAAGTAAGGATTTGTAGTTAATGAAGCTTGACATCTTTATGGCACTGGATAATCATTAAAAAAGATAAGGAGGGATGGCCGAGTGGTTTAAGGCGGCGGTCTTGAAAACCGTTGTGCGAAAGTACCGTGGGTTCGAATCCTACTCCCTCCGCCAT
>JABJCF010000500.1 GCA_018665625.1 Nitrospina sp.
AATGTTGTTTCGGCAGCCTCAGAAGAAATCAGTCGCAATGTTCAAACCGTTGCGACCGGTTCCGAAGAAATGAATGCCAGCATTCGTGAGATTTCTCATAATGCGCAGGAGGCTGCCAAGGTAGCCGCATCGGCAGTTACGGTTGCAGAGAAAACCAATGAAACTGTAGGCAAGCTTGGAACCAGCAGTGCTGAAATTGGCGAGGTTGTCAAAGTAATCAACTCCATTGCTGAGCAGACCAACTTGTTGGCATTGAATGCGACCATTGAGGCGGCCAGAGCAGGGGAGGCCGGTAAAGGTTTCGCAGTAGTAGCCAACGAAGTAAAAGAACTGGCAAACCAGACGGGTAAAGCGACTGAAGAAATTAGCGGAAAAATTCAGGCAATTCAATCAGACACTAAAGGAGCGGTTGATGCAATTGCTGAAATCAGTCAGGTCATTAACCAGATTAATGATATCTCGAATACCATTGCCAGTGCGGTAGAAGAACAAACTGCGACCACGGCTGAAATTGGAAGAAATGTTGGAGAAGCTGCAAAAGGTAGCTCTGAGATCAATCACAACATTTCCGGGGTTGCGCAGGCCGCAGAAAATACTTCGCAGGGTGTCAGTCAGACACAGGATGCAGCACAGCAATTATCCCAAATGGCTGAAGACTTGAAAAAACTGGTTGGACAGTTCAGGTTTTAATATTTGGCCATAAGCTTTCCTCCCCATCTTGGGGAGGTAAACTCGTTATTTATATCTTGGATCCGATTTTGAAGAATTTTTAGAATTGGATAGGTATGTTTTTTTTTGATCTTTAATGAAGGTTTTATTGCCTTTATCCTCGTTAGCCATAAAGGACTGAATTTTCTTGACTTTTTGTCTATTAAAATTACAATAACCCCACATCTCACATAAAGCGTTGCAAAGCCGTTATTTTTGGAGTTTACAGTTTCATCTGAATACCGAGTTTATTACTTAACTGTTGCTTGAAAGGTATAGGAATAGAAGGTTTTCTGAGGACCAAATAATGCTTTTTAAAATACTTAAGGCTTGAATAAAATTTTGAATCAATTTTTAAAATAATATCTAGAGGGGAATATCATGAATGAGGAATTTTTAAAACAAAACTTGGGGAGAATCATGTTCTCCATTGTGGGTATTCTCGCTGTCAGTATTATTTTCTTAATTGTTTATATATCCCGAGCGAGTTTAGAAAACACGGTGGAAGCGAGTAAGCTCAATGCCGTTTCAATCATCGACCAATATAAAACCCTCCGTGGGTATTATGTGAAGAGCGTTGTCAAAAAGGTTAAGGGGAATGATACCGGATTAAAAATTTCTTATGACCACAAAACCATGAAAGATGGAATTCCTCTTCCCGCTACTTTAATTCACGATATGAGTGAACTACTTAGTAAAAAGAGTGGCGAAAACGTAAAGCTAAAACTTTACAGCCCTTTTCCCTTCCCAAACCGAAAAGGCAGAACCATTGACTCGTTTGGCCAAGAGGCTATGGCGTTTTTTAATAATGATCCCAATTCCGTTTTTGTTAAACAGGAAAAGTTGGATGGGATGGATGTGGTGAGAGTGGCCGTCGCTGATAAAATGGTTGCTCAGGCTTGCGTGAACTGTCACAACTCTCGAGCGGATACCCCCAAAAATGATTGGAAGCTCAATGATGTCCGCGGAGTTCTTGAAGTTATTTCTCCAATAGGTTCTCAATTAGCCAGCAATGGATCAATGTTAAACAAGGTAATTGGTATATCCGTTTTTGTAGTAATTCTGGTTGTTTTAATGGTAATGGGTATTTCGTTTTTCCTTAAGGCTCAAAAGAAAACAGAAACCGAAGCGGCTAAAATTGTCTCCATGGTAGAAAATACTCCCACGGCAACTATCTTTGCGGGTAGTGATGGGATTATCCAATACCTGAATCCAGAATCAGAAAATTTACTCAAGAGGTTAGAAGGCCAGGTTTCTATTGGCACAGACAGTATCTTGGGCAAATCCATGGATGTTTTTCATAAGAACCCACAACATCAAAGAAAAATAGTTTCTGACCCGAGAAATCTGCCTCTTAAAACCACTATTCAGTTGGGCTCGGAGACGGCTTCACTTGTAGTTAGTGCGGTTATGGATCAGCATCAGAATTATCTAGGGCCGATGCTCACTTGGGAGCTTATCACTGAAAAAATTAAGGCTGAAGAGGAAAAAGAGCAGGCTGCAGTTGAGCAAGAGGCTCTCCGGCTTGAGCAGGCAGAGCTGGAAAGAAAATCTGTTGAAGAAAAAGCTGCAAGAAATAAAGAGATCGCTGAAAAGGAACAACAGGAAGCTCAGGTATTGCAGGATAAAGTTAATTCCATGCTTGAGGTGGTAAATTCTGCGGCAGAGGGTGACTTGACCAAGGAGATCCCGGTTTCAGGGTCGGATGCAATTGGTCAAATGGGTGAAAGCCTGAAAAAATTCATCACAAACTTGCGTAAAGACATTGGTGAAATTGGCCAGAATGCGGAGTCGGTCAGTGCTGCTGCTGAAGAACTCACGGCCACCAGCACAACCATGTCGGCCAACGCTGAAGAGACTTCTGCACAGGCAGGCGTGGTTGCTACTGCAAGTGATGAAGTAGGAACGAATGTGCAGACAGTGGCTACAGGGTCCGAAGAGATGGGAGCCAGTATCCGGGAAATTTCTGAGAACTCTTCACAAGCGGCAAAAATCTCGACGGAAGCAGTAGAGGTTGCAAAACGAACCAATGAAACCATTAGCACCTTAGGTGAAAGTTCCAAGGAAATCGGTGAAGTGGTTAAAGTCATTACCTCCATTGCAGAACAAACCAACCTGTTGGCTTTGAACGCAACTATTGAAGCGGCGCGGGCAGGAGAAGCGGGAAAAGGCTTTGCGGTTGTGGCGAATGAAGTTAAAGAACTGGCGAATCAGACGGCAAAAGCAACCGAAGAAATCAGCAGTAAGGTGCAGACAATTCAGTCTGATACGGGAAATGCGGTCAATGCCATTGGTGAAATTAGTGAAATCATTAATAAAATAAATGATATTTCAAACACCATTGCCAGTGCTGTGGAAGAGCAAAGTGCAACAACCAGTGAGATGACACGTAATGTTTCAGACGCCGCAAGAGGGGTCTCTGAAATCGCGCAAAACATCTCGGGTGTCTCCGCAGCAGCGGAAGAAACAACGCAAGGTTCCAGCCAAACACGGGATGCTGCGAACGAGCTTTCAAAGCTCGCTTCCGATCTTCAGGGCCTTGTAGATAGATTTAAAATATAAATAAAATTATTTAAAGCCCCCTGTTCTTTTGAGCAGGGGGCTTTTTTTGCTATGCACTCCTTAGTAGACTTTAGGAATCCAACTCCTAAAAATCTTAACAAGACCTTAATTTTCCCTATAGCATCTTTTAATAAGTAAGTATTTTTTTCTCAATTTAAATAACTGATTTCACTACACTTATTAATATATTTTGATACTAAATGTGTTTTTGTAATTATTTTTTTACTGTATTTACTTTTGATGTTTATATAATATAGGAGTTATCCTACAAAAAGTTAACCGTTGGTTTTAATATTCAAATTTTTTACCGCTTTTGCATCAAGTTTTAGGGAAAGTTGTTTAAAACTATTTAAAAACTTCGCTGGA
>JABJCF010000501.1 GCA_018665625.1 Nitrospina sp.
GAACTCAGAGAGGCAATGAAGAACTTGAATTTTAAAGAAAATATTATTAAAGTGGCGTAAGGCATTGTTCAATTTCAACTGACAATGGGACTACGCCTATTTTCCAAAAATAAAGAAATAAAATTAATTTAGGTAATGAATACTTAACCAAAATCTACTTAATAGCTAAAGTACCAGTAATACCTTTCCAGGTAAAACGTTATTAAATCTTTGAAAAACAATATGCACTTAAAGGGGATCTCATGGGTAAAACGGAAAAACTAAACTTAGATGACTTCATGAATGGGTTGGTAAAGAGGAACCCTGGCGAAATAGAGTTTCATCAAGCAGTAGAAGAAGTGGCAACAACCGTTATTCCGCACATTAATAAAAACCCCGTTTACCTCGAAAACCAGATACTGGAACGCATGACCGAACCGGACCGCACCATTATTTTTCGTGTTTGTTGGGAGGATGATACTGGCAAAATACGAACTAACAGAGGTTATCGAGTTCAATTCAATAATTCTATTGGGCCCTACAAAGGCGGCTTGCGATTTCACCACTCGGTCAACCTCAGCATATTAAAATTCCTCGGATTTGAACAAACCTTCAAAAATAGCCTTACCACCCTTCCGATGGGTGCAGGAAAAGGAGGCGCCGATTTTAATCCTAAAGGCAAGTCAGAACGCGAGATCATGCGATTCTGTCAATCCTTTATGACAGAATTATCAAAACATATCGGGCAAAATATCGACGTTCCTGCAGGGGATATTGGTGTTGGAGCTCGAGAAATAAGTTATATGTTCGGACAATACAAAAGACTAAAAAATGAATTTACCGGGACCATGACGGGTAAAGCTTTGGAATTTGGAGGAAGTCTTATCCGAAAAGAAGCCACCGGCTATGGTGCCGTATATTTCATGGAAGAAATGTTGAAACATCGTGGAGATTCAATAGAAGGAAAGAGTTGCCTGGTATCAGGATCTGGAAACGTTGCACAATTTGCCGCCCAAAAAATAGTGCAATTAGGAGGAAAAGTGTTAACCCTTTCCGATTCATCCGGGTTCATCCATGACCCTAAAGGTATAAATGAAGAAAAACTCAACTATATCATTGATCTAAAGACCAATAAGCGAGGAAGAATTTCAGAGTACGCTAAAAAATATAAATGTACATTTCATGAGGGCAAACGCCCTTGGACAATCAAAGCCGATTTGGCTTTCCCATGCGCCACTCAAAACGAAATTGAGATTAAAGATGCAAATCATCTGATAAAAGGAGGCATTATTGCCATAGCAGAGGGAGCCAACATGCCCACTACAAATGAGGCCATGGAAGCCATAAGAAAAGCCAACATTCCCTTTGCGCCTGGAAAAGCAGCTAACGCAGGAGGGGTGGCTGTTTCCGGTTTAGAGATGACACAAAACAGCATTCGACTTGCCTGGAGTCGTGAAGAGTTGGAAGAACGTTTGAAAAATATAATGCGCGATATCCACCAACAATGCGTCAATTATGGAACTGAGAAAAAACAAGTCGACTATGTCAAAGGTGCTAATATAGCAGGGTTTGTAAAAGTTGCCGATGCAATGGTGGCGTATGGTGCGGTTTAATTTTCAGCTCAACTTAAATTTTTAAAGGGACGTATCAATGGCCTCAAAAAGTTGTTCGTTTGACATCACTTCTGCCACAGACCTTGCAGAAGTTCAAAATGCTTGCAATCAGACGATGCTGGAAATTCGCCAGCGGTTTGATTTCAAAGGAAGCAAAAGCCAGGTTGAAATCGACATGAAAACCGCGGAGATAAAAATCCTTTCGGACGATAACCACAAACTAAACTCAGTACTCGATGTACTCAAAGGAAAACTAGTTAAACGAAAAGTATCTATTAAAGCCCTGGACTATGGAAAGGTCGAGCCCGCATCGGGTGATACTGTTCGCCAAACCATAAAAATTCAACAAGGCATTCCCCAGGAAAAAGGAAAGGAGATTGTAAAACACATTAAAACTTTGGGACTGAAAAAATTACAAGCGCAGATTATGGACGATCAGGTAAGAGTAACAGGGAAAGATAAAGATGATTTACAATCGGTAATTGCCGACCTCAAACAAAAGGATTTTGAAATCGACATGACCTTTAGTAATTATCGTTGACAGAGACAAGCCCCTTTAAGAGCTAGTTGCACCACACGGGCAATCAATCCTGCAATAACTCTAGAATTTTTTCTCCAAATAGTTTTCCAGATTCAGGGTCATTTGAAGTAATAATTTTATCAACCACGACCAGACTTTTATCTTCAGGGAAAGCCCCCACTTCTTCCAGTTCTTTCAGGCAAGCCTCATCATCTAGGGGTGCGGAAACTTCACATCGGGAAAGCAATCCTGCACGAGCCAGAGCTACAATCGATAACCCAAACGCACCTAAAATTTTTCCGGCTCTATAATGATCCGTAAGAATTTGAGGCAAAATCTGATCCTCCCAAATTGAGCTTCGGGAACCTTTTCCTCCAATAACAATGACAGCATCATATTTTTCCCTGCCCTGTAAATACCGATTCCAATCGACCACCATTCCCTCAGGTTGAAGCGAAATTTTTCCCTCTCCTTTAGCTTCCTTGCCAGATTTTGACAAAACTCGGCATTGACCGGAATCTCTTTCCAATACCTCTTTTAAATCAAACAATTGTTGCTCGCAAAATCTGTTCTGGGGAATCACCAGCAGAAAAAGGTGTGAACTCATAAATTGCTCCGACCTCTATTGCAAAAAATAAATTATGTCTTTTTTTTCAGTAACTTTTAACTTTTCCTGACGATTTAAAATAAATTTTCAACTTTGAAAGTTTCTCTCAAAAACAAAAATTACATAAGTGATAATTCTTGACATGATTTTCAATCTTATGCTAAACAGCATTTGCTTACCATTTAAAAGAAAGGGCGCACAATGGCTAGTGGAAAAGTGAAATGGTTCAGCAATCAAAAAGGCTACGGTTTTATCCAGACCGATGAAGGAGAAGATATCTTCGTTCATTTTTCTGCAATACAAACCGAAGGATTTAAAACCTTAGGGCAAGGTCAAGAAGTTGAGTTTGAAATCAGCGAAGGTCCCAAAGGTCCACAAGCAGCTAACGTCACCGCCAAGTAACACTCATCCTTTCTTTCATTGCAATCCGGCAGTTTCTATCTTCCGGTTTTTTCTCACTATCAATATTACATAAAGCGGAGTAACCAATGCCGATAATAATGACCGCCCGTTATCAGGTGCGCCCACAAGCAATCGATAGGTGCAAGCAAGCCATTAAAAACCTGGTTGAATATGTTAAAGAAAATGAAAAAGGGACTTTATACTATATTGCAAAACAGGAGATATTGAATCCCTATGCCTTTCTTCATATGATGATTTTTCAGGATGAGGTCGCATTGACTCTCCACCGTTCATCCGAAGCAGCTGAGAGATTTGTTAGCATTATTTATCCCTCAGCCATAGACCCATTGGAATTCAAAGAATATAATGAGGTAGCGCATAACCTCAATTTTCCTGGTCAATAAATTAGGATTCGTTGATATCTTTTAAGAGATCAGCAACTTTTTGCAGGTTATTTTCAATATTGGGAGGGCCTTCAGAAAATTCTGGATCTCCTGGCAAGTCTATTTTCTCTGGAGTGTTTTCCTGGCTTTCATTGGAAAAAAATTTACGCAGCTGGTAATGACGATCAACCCGAATCCAGCTATTCCCGTCACCCGAAATTTCATCCGTCCCTAACAAAGCCCTTTTTCTAATATATGTCTGAAGTTTATGCGTAGGAACGCTGGGAATAGTTATCGCACCTCTTCGGACCAAAACCATCTTTATAGGTTTTTTCGTTGATTTTTGATCCACAAAAAACTCCGTTATATCGCTTTATCAGGGGGGTTGGATGGCGTATGACCCACAAGCATATCTGCGGCCATGAACATAACGCCTATTGTAATACAAGAGTCAGCAATATTGAAAGCAGGCCAATGTTGGTTTTCAATAAAAAAATCTAAAAAGTCGATGACCTCTTTATGAAGAACTCGATCAATTAGGTTGCCTATTGCACCACTGAATATCAATATTAAGCCAGTTTGCGCTAAACGTTTATCTTTTTCTGTTTGGTGAAAAATTACCATAATAGCCATAATAGCTATAATCGATACTAGTATTAATAGATAGGGCTTTAATTCAGATTGCTCCTCAGAAAAAACCCCAAAAGCTACTCCCGAATTACGAATATGCGTCAAATTAAAAAAACCTTCCACAACCCTGATGGAGTAGTTTAAGGGAATATGCAAGGTAACCATAAATTTGGTGTATTGATCAATTACGATCAAAGCACTTGAGATTACAAATAATAATATATATTTATTTCTCAAGAATTATTCTCCGGCAACTTGCAAATGGTCTTGGCATCTCTGACAGTTTAGACTCTCTTCCGAATTTGACGGTGCATCAAAATAATGCCAGCACCTTTCACATTTTTGCCCAGGATGTCTTTCAGTAAATATTTTCACACCAGGCAACGAGTCGCTGACATACACCTTTTCATCATCACTCAATTCGTCCACCAATTCCACTTTAGAAACGATAAAAATAAATTTCAGCTCTTCTAGATAAGGACTGACAATCTTTTTAATTTGATCAGGAAGCTCCAGCTTAACAGTCGAATCCAAAGAATGGCCGATAACTTTATCCCTGCGACTCGCTTCCGAAGCTTTACTGACCTCTCCCTTAAGCTGCACCAATAATTCCCAGTTGTCAGTCAATTCTGAACTAAAGTCAATTTCCTGACTCACAGGAAACGAAGACAAATGTACACTTTTCACATCCGTACTTCCCTTAGGAAGATAGCGCCAGATTTCTTCCGCCGTAAAGCTCAATATTGGTGCAATTAATCGCACCATTCCCATCAATAGAATATGAAGCGTGGTTTGCCCTGCCCTCCTCCCCTTAGATTTTTGGGGGTAGGTGTACAACCGGTCCTTCAATATATCAAGATAAAATGCACTGAGTTCGACCACACAAAAATTAGAAAAAGAATGGTAAAAAGTGTGGAACTCATAATTCTCAAAAGCTGAAAGTATCTTCTCTCTTAAAATATTAAATCGGCTAAGGATATAACGATCAATTTCGGGCAGCGAATCCAGGGCAACCGAATCATTTACCGGGTCAAAATCGTGAAGATTACCTAATAGATAACGAAAGGTATTACGAATCTTTCGGTAAGATTCTGTCAACCGCTTCAATATTTCATTGGAAACTCGAATGTCTTCGCGATAATTTTCTGATGCCACCCATAAACGCAAGATTTCTGCACCATGTTGGTCAATGATTTTTTGAGGAGCGATTACATTACCCGCAGACTTCGACATTTTCTTGCCTTTACCATCGACCACATAACCGTGAGTGAGCACTGCCTTATAAGGCTCCTTGTCACGCGTTCCAATGGATTCCAACAAAGAGCTGTGAAACCATCCACGGTGTTGGTCACTTCCTTCCAGATATAAGTCTGCAGGCCAGCTTTCATCAGGCCGACTCTCCAACACAGCTACATGACTTACGCCCGAATCAAACCAGACATCTAAAATGTCGTTTTCTTTTTTAAATTCCTCACCACCACACTTTTCACACTTGGTTCCGCTTGCAATTAATTCTTCCACAGGTGTTTCAAACCAAAAATCGGCACCTTGCTTTTCTACGCCTTCCGCCACGCGTTCAAAAACTTCTTTCGCATTGGCAAATTCACCGCATTCGACGCAAGTGCATAAGGTAATGGGAACGCCCCAAGCCCGTTGCCGCGACACACACCAGTCGGGGCGATTTTCAATCATGCTATAAATTCGCCCCTTACCCCAATCAGGAATCCACTTCGTGCGCTCAATTCCCTCCAGAGCTTTTTTGCGCAGTCCCTCTTTTCCCATAGAGATAAACCACTGGTTGGTCGCACGAAAAATTACCGGTTGATGGCAACGCCAGCAATGCGGATAAGAATGTTTGATATCTTTATGATGAATCAGCGATCCATCCTGTTTTAGTTTTTCAATTATTTCCGGATTGGCTTTTCGAACAAACATTCCAGAAAAATGTTCGACATCAGACTTAAAAATACCGCCATCATCCACAGGGTTATAGGGTTCCAGTCCGTATTTCAGACCAACGATATAGTCATCCTGCCCATGCCCCGGAGCCGTATGAACACAACCGGTACCCTGCTCTAAAGTGACATGGTCACCTAAAATAACTTTTGATTCACGATCAATAAACGGATGTTGGCAAACCAGATTTTCCAAATCCTTACCCTTGCAACTGCCTATAACTTTATATTCCGTAACATCCCATTCCAATATTAATGAAGACAGGAGATCTTCCGCCACGACTAGAACTTCATCGCCGATGGCAACAGACACATACTGAAATTCAGGGTGCAAACAAATTGCCAGGTTTGCAGGCAAGGTCCATGGAGTGGTAGTCCAGATCACCATGTAGGCATTCCCAATGTCTCCCAGGCTTGCAGGCAACTTGGACTTAATTGCAAACTTCACATAAATGGATGGAGAAGTGTGATCGGCGTGTTCGACTTCCGCTTCCGCTAATGCAGTACGACAAGAGGTACACCAGTGAACGGGTTTTAATCCCTTATAGACCATGCCTTTTTCTACAAACTTTCCGAATTCACGAACAATGGTTGCTTCGTAGGAATAGTCCATAGTCAGATAAGGATTGTCCCATTCCGCAAACACGCCTAACCTTTTAAATTCTTCACGCTGAACATCAACGAAATCTTGAGCGTAAGTACGGCACTGTTTTCTTATCTCGCTCTTTTCGAGACTCATTTTCTTCTCTTTGAGTTTCTTTCCCACCTGATGCTCAATGGGCAAGCCGTGACAATCCCATCCTGGGATGAATCCAGAATCGAACCCCTTCATACTCATAATCTTTACAATAAAATCCTTTAGAATTTTATTGAGCGCATGTCCCATATGGATGTGACCATTGGCGTAAGGAGGGCCATCGTGAAAGACAAACTTATCTTTCCCCTTGGATAGCAGACGAATTTCTTCGTAAATTTTTTCCTTAGCCCACCATTCAAGCATTTACGGCTCACGCTTGGTAAGACTGGCCTTCATGGGGAAATCTGTTACCGGCAAATTGAGAGTATCTTTTGTTTCCATAGTATTCTAATTAAGTTTCATTGCTTGTTTCACCCGATTGAGAGTAGAAGTCGCAACCTGCTGCGCCTTCTTCGTCCCTTCGGAAATTATTTCTTCTACATCTTTTGGCTTTTTGGCTATCTCATTGCGCTTTTCCATCATCGGTCGCATGCTTTCCAACATGGTTTGAGTGAGCATGTTTTTACAATCACCGCAACCGATTTTAGCCGACCGACACC
>JABJCF010000502.1 GCA_018665625.1 Nitrospina sp.
CTTCAGGTATCGGACCATGCTTCTCGAGTAAAGAAATAATAAAGTTAAAGATTTCATTTTTCATCAAATCACCTGCTAAACATTTTTAGTCACAACCATTTTCGAGGAAACTCTAAAAGCGGCTCCAAAAACCAAAAAATTCCACCAACAATTTAAATCATTTTCAACAAAGCACTCACAAGCGAACTGAACCTTCATTGTATTGATCGATAAGTTTTCGTTTCAGTATCTTACCAAGGGGTGTTCTTGGAAATTCAAGAACAAAAACATACTCCAAAGGTTTCTGATAGTCTGCCAGATTATTAACACAATGCCTTTGTAGCTCTCGACTGGTCAACGCCCCCTCTTCCTTTAGAATGACAAATGCCACCACCTTCTCCCCCAGCTTTTCATCTTCGACCCCCACAACAGAAACTTCTTTCACTAATGGATGTTGACTCAAAACTGCTTCCACATCAGCAGGATAAATATTTGTCCCCCCTGTAATAATAATCTCTTTTTTTCTACTGCAAAAAATAAGGTGGTTCTCTTCGTCTATATAACCCATATCACCAGTATAAAAATAGCCTCTTTTAAAGCTTTTCTCAGTTGACTCCTCCATATCATAATAACGAGAAAAACATGCGATAGATTTACAAGTAATTTCTCCTATTTCTCCAGTAGGAACCTTGTTGCCAGAATTATCGACAATTTCAATTTCAGCTCCGGGAACCGCAACACCCACTGTGTGTAATTTATTGCTCGCTCCACGACGACATGAAAGGTCAGAAATAATTCCGACCTCAGAAGCCCCGTAGCATTCGTGCACGTCACAATCAAACGCATTAAATAATCGTTCTTTCACATCACCTCTTAACAAAGCGCAACAACAAACAATACAACGCATAGAACTCAAATCATTTTTTATGTTCTCCAATTCGTTTAAGATCATTTCAAATTGAGCCGACACAGCGATACAAAAGGTTATTTTGTATCGCTCCACCATTTCAAACCAACACTTGGCCGTGAAGTTTTTCAGTATCACTGTTGTTCCACCCGTAATTAAAGGCATTAAAACCAGCCTTTGAGAGATTGAATGATAGAGCGGAGTTGGAGTTAATGTTATATCGTCTTCAGTAATACCATATAATTCCTGAGCAGCCAGACTCCTTACAATTTTGGTACTTTGTGTAAAAACTATCGGTTTAGGTTCACTCGTGGATCCCGATGTCATTGTAAGTATAAAATCCGTATTTTTATCAATACCATGGCTATTCAACTCATATTCTCCCGGATCTTCATCTCTAAGATCATCAAAAAAATGACATCCTTCTACCTTTCCACCTACGGTAATACAATGGTCACGGGGAATAACAAAACCTTCCTCGTTTAACTCAAAAATATTTTTTATGGTTACGTGCCATCCGACAATATATTTAATATTTGTAACTTTTATAGCTGTTAACAAATCTTTTTGTCCCAGAGTACTACTCATAGGAACAATGCTGGCACCAAGGTCAGCGACACCCAGCATAGATAAAACAAATTCTGTGGAGTTGGTGAGTAACAAGCCCATAAAAGTGCCTTTGCCAACACCAAGTCTGTTAAAGGTATACGAGACTTTTTGGATTTGCTCGACTAAATCCTTATATGATAAAACGTCCTCACCAAAAATAACGGCAGGTTTATCTGGAAAACGTTTTGCATTTTTTAAAATCGATTCGATAATATTCATAGTGTTTTATTTAAGAAAATGCAATGAAGCGATTTTTGTTGTTTGAATTAACCGAGCAGAGGGGGAATAATCAACCAGAGAAAACTGTTTATTCATTCTCAATCATTTTCATCACAGTCCCTTCAAGCTTCTGAAAAATAGGAACAAGCTCCCAAAATGGTTCACCTATAATTTCGGCAATATCTAGAAGGGAATGTTTTCCATCACTATACGCAATCAGGTTCATCATCTGTTTCATAATTTCATAAGTGGCTTCCGTGCTTAACGTTGGATAAAGGCCATGTCTGCTTAAATGAGGCTCACAAAAAACTGTTACTTTAGGAACACAATTTCGCTCAATCACTTCTATCGCTTTTTGTAATACATTAAAACCTCCCGCAAGTCCTTTTGGAGTTACAAAATCCAAATTATCCAGCGAATTATGATACTCCGGATACTCTAGGTACTTACTCCGCATGATACTTACAATGGGCAGATCCACTCCAGGAGAACAATATTGGCGCTCGTCGCTTCCTCGGCTTAAGTAATCATATTGCTTAAAGTCAGGATCAACAAATTTGAGCACATGCAATGAGACCTTGTCGGCTAATGTATCACCATCTCGCGAGGGCATATATGAATAGCATCTTTCATCACCTATACAAATGATATTGAATCCGGCAACAACATGCTGCTTAAGATGATCGATGTGATTGCTCAGATAGGTTATCGAACCAATAGTTTCCGGTATAAAAACTACACGATATGTGTGCTTGCGAGTTGATAATTCACTCAACCATTTTGAAAGATACGTAGTGACGCAAGGACCCGAAAGTTCATTATTAGCCATAGAGGGGTGACAAATGTTAGTGGAAAGTAAAATTTCCTTATCGGTCTCCCCAGGAATCACTAATTCACCATAAGTCAGAGAACCCGGAGCCAGGATCGCATCGATGTAAACACGATAATCACCTGGTTTTAGTTTTGCCCTATCACTATGTGACAGACAAAACCCCCATCGTTCTGAATAGTAAGATGTTATATAGGGGATAGCTTCCGGCAAGCCTGGAAGTGAATGAAGGTGAGGTTGCAACTCCTCTAGGCTTAGGGTTGCATCCACCGGAGTAGAATAACCTACCAAATGCAGGTTGTTAACCGAAAAATCTGCAATACGGCAGCCATCAGGAGTCTCAATCCAAGCTTCGCGGACGTTCCATTCATTTGGGATTTCCCAGTCGAAAACTTTAGTGCCCGTAGAAACCTCATGCACCTTGAGATCTGGAAGAAGTTCCTTTATCACACTCAAAGTTTCTCTAACACCGTCGCCAGTCAGGCTTCTATTGATTGGCCAAAGGCGGGCAGCAAGCGCATGAATGTATTCACCAGTTTTTAACTCAGACTCAGTCATTATCATCCGATTTATAGTCTTTTATTTTTCAGGGAAAACAGTATTTTATGGAATAGTTGAAAAAATGGGGCTGATTTTCAAGTATATGTCCTACTTTAAATCTTCCAGCGATAGTGGTGTACCACGCCTAATAGTGCGATTTACAATACACCCGAGCACCTGTTCATACAGCTTTGGCGCTAGGCCAAACCCAGGGCGGATGCTTTTTACATTTTCATTTGTAATAATTTCTCCCGCCTTGATATCCTGAACCACATATAGAGAGCGCCTGAACTTAACATTCTCATTCTCGCTCCTTTTTCTTTCGTAATTCACACTCCCAAGTGATTTCCAAGCTATCCTGCTGTACTCACATAACTGCTTCAAATCTTCAGGCTCAAGCGAAAAACTGTCATCAGGACCACCTCCTTTACGATCCAGTGTAAAATGTTTTTCAATAATGGATACTCCCATCGCTATACTAGCGATAGCAGTTATATTGTCCAAGGTGTGATCAGATAAACCGGTAACAAGGCCAAACCGTTGAATCATGTCCGGGATGACACGCAGGTTGTAATCTTCAGCAGGAGCAGGATAACCACTCACGCAGTGCAAAATTACCAACTCTTTGCAACCCCCTTCATTTGCAGCTGTTATAGCTTCTTGAATCTCTTCAACATTAGCCATTCCAGTAGAAAGTATCATTGGTTTTCCCGTTGCAGCAACGTATTTTATAAGTGGCAAGTCAACCAACTCGAATGAAGCAATTTTATAGGCGGGGGCATTCAAGTCTTCCAACAAATCAACAGCCGTGCTGTCGAAAGGAGAACTGAAAATCGTGATGCCTAGTTTACGTGCATGGTTAAATAAGGGCTCATGCCACTCCCATGGGATATGTGCTTCTTCATATAAGTCGAATAGTGTTCTGCCATCCCATAACCCTCCCTGAATTCGAAATGCTTCCCGATCACAGTCAATTGTTATGGTGTCAGGGCGATAGGTTTGCAA
>JABJCF010000503.1 GCA_018665625.1 Nitrospina sp.
ACAAACCCAACCTGATGATTTTTGCCGACGATGTGAAATGTACTCATGGTGCGACCATTGGTCAGATTGATGAAGATCAGATGTTCTATCTGCAAACGCGAGGGCTGTCTGAAAAGTTCGCCAAAGAGTTACTGACAAGAGGCTTTGCCGAAAGCATAATCCAGACCATCGAATTCCCTGAAGTGGTTAAAGAGCTAAGCAATACGCTACTTAAGAAACTGGAGGCAAGCAATGACTGACTCGAATACAGCAGTAACAGGCAATCCTGTTATTGATGTTGAAAAGATACGTAAGGATTTTCCAATTCTGTCCCAAACCGTGCGTGGAAAACCTTTGATCTATCTTGATAATGGTGCCACAACTCATAAGCCGCTAAGAGTCATCGAGCGGGTTCGCAAATTTGATTCCGAAGAGTACGGGACCGTACGCCGAGGCGCATATAAATTGTGTGAGCATTCCACTCAACTCTACGAAGATTCGCGAAAGAAAATAGCCGATTTTCTAGGAGCAGAAAAACCAGGGGAAATAGTTTTTACCAGTGGCACGACTCAAGCTATCAATCTGGTAGCGCACAGTTTTGGCAAACGTTTTATCAATAAAGATGACGAGATCATCATTTCCAATATCGAACACCACGCAAATACGGTTCCCTGGCAGATACTTTGTGAGGAACGTGGCGCAAAACTAAAAGTTATTCCTGTAAGTGATGACGGCGAGTTGGTGATGGAAGAGTATGAAAAACTTCTATCAAATAAAACACGCATGGTAGCGGTCAACCATGTTTCTAACGCACTCGGTACTGTCAATCCTGTAAAGGAAATCACGCAAAAAGCTCACGCTGCCGGTGCAAAAGTTTTAATAGACGGCGCTCAAAGTGCGCCGCATATGAAACTGAATGTTCAGGATATCGATTGCGACTTCTACACATTTTCAGGTCACAAAATGTATGCTCCCAGTGGAATTGGTGGGGTCTACGGTAAAATGAAACTGTGGGAAGAAATGCCTCCTTATGTAACCGGTGGCGATATGATCATGCAAGTGACGCTTGAAAAAACTACATATGCCAAGCCTCCCGCGCGGTTTGAAGCTGGAACGCCCCCCATTACCCAAGTGATCGGTTTGGGAGAGGCGATTGATTACCTCAATGAAATTGGTATGGATAATATTGCTGCTTACGAAAACAGCCTGCTCGAATATGGTACGGCGTTATTAAACGATATTGAAGGCGTGCGCATCATTGGTAACGCCCGCGAAAAAGCCAGCCTAATTTCTTTTCACGTTGATGCAGCGCATCCGCATGATGTTGTGACCATGTTGGATCAGGATGGAATTGCCTGTCGTGGCGGACACCATTGTGCGCAACCGACGATGATTCGTTACGGCGTTCCTGCGACCACCCGGGCTTCCATGGCATTTTATAACAAGACTGAAGAATTGGATGCTCTTGCAGAAAGCATCAAAAAGTGTATTCGACTTTTTTCAGAATAAACCTTGTTTCCCAAATCTGCATCCTGAATATCATTTGAATTTTCTGTGATACAATTGCCGAATAATAAATTAAACTGAACTCATGTCATACGATAACGAACTCTATCAACAAGTCATTCTGGATCACAACCGGAAGCCCCGCAACTTTCATGAAATAAAAGATGCCAGTCATTCCTGCCACGGGGTCAACCCGCTTTGCGGCGATGACATAACCATCTACCTGGATGTGGATGAGGATGAAGGCGTAATAAAAAATGTGAGTTTTCAAGGTTCAGGCTGCGCTATTTCCAAGGCTAGCACTTCTTTGATGACAACCTTTCTAAAAGGTAAAAAAATTGATTCAGCCAGAAAAACCAAAGAAGAATTTCATAAAATGATTCTTGGGGAACTCGACCCTGAAAAGGAAGAGCACAGCCTGGGTAAATTGACTCTTTTTATGGGAATCCGTGAATACCCCTCTCGTGCAAAATGTGCCAGCCTTGCATGGCATACACTCATCGGCGCTCTGGATAAAAAAAACGAGGGCATCAGTACCGAGTAAGGGAACCAAAACCACAGGAGTGCTTTTTGCCCCCTCTCCAATATACACTCGACACACAAACCCAGCCGGGAAAATTATTCAAACCTCTTGATGGGGAAAACCTTCTTTGTACTGCCTGCGGTCATCTTTGCAAATTGCGTCCCGGTCAACGGGGTGTTTGTAAGGTTCGCTTTAATTCCGAAGGAACTCTTTTAGTTCCACATCAATACGCTACGGGAATTCAAAATGATCCTATAGAAAAGAAACCTTTTTTTCATGCGCTTCCAGGGAGTCGCGCTTTGAGCTTTGGAATGTTGGGTTGCGATTTTCGCTGCGCCTATTGTCAAAACTGGTTCACTTCGCAAAGTTTGAAAGATGGTGACTCGACACAAAGGTCAACTCCTGTTTCTGCAAAAGATATTTGCGACAAGGCCACTGAAAATAATGCAAAGGTGGTGGTGTCAACTTATAACGAGCCTTTGATCACTAGTGAATGGGCGGTAGAAGTGTTTAAGGAAGCAAAGGAAAGGAAATTGTGGACCGCATATGTTTCGAATGGACATGGAACGCCTGAAGTACTGGAATACATTCGCCCCTGGGTTGACCTGATGAAAATTGATTTGAAAAGTTTTTCGCAAAAGGAGTATCGCCGGTTAGGGGGCAATCTGGATGCGGTTCTCGAGACCATTAAAACCGTGCATGAGATGGGTATCTGGTTGGAGTTGGTCACTTTGTTGATTCCTGACTACAATGACTCCGATCAGGAAATATCGTCGATCGCGGAATTCATCGCTAAGATTTCTAAGGATATTCCATGGCATGTGACAGCTTTTCACCCGGATTATAAAATGACAGATCGGGAAAGGACGCCCGTTGAAACTTTGCTTCGTGCATACCAACATGGAAAAAACGCTGGCATTTCTTTCGTCTACGCCGGGAATTTACCGGGAAGAGTGCAAAATACGGAAAGTACTTTTTGTCCCGGTTGCAACGCACTTTTAATTGAAAGAGTGGGGTTTCGCGTTGTTTCAAATTATTTAAACGAAGGCTGCTGTCCGAAATGTAATAGCTCTATATCGGGTCGATGGATTAAATCTTGTTAATAAACCAAGTTGCTTATTAAGCGATTTGCCGGGAAACCCGATACAAATTCTACAGGGTTGTGACAGTCCTAAGGTTGCACGCCAATCCATGTAGGTGTATGATAAATAAAGGATTACTTAATCCCGCTCGGCGTGGGTCCAATCGGTCGATGTCCTTACAGCCAAATGGAATCAAAAAGTCATTTACAATAGCCATATTTCCCCAAGGCGTAGCCTTGGTTTTGAAAACTGAAGAAAAATGGGAGATTTAAAGATGTTCGGTATCAATCCAGTAAAACCAATTGTAATTTTTCTTTCCTTAATGATGAGTGGTTTGTTTTTTGCCGGATCCAGTTTTGCCAAGCCGGATGACGGAGCCAGCGCCTCACAAAAATGGGCCGTGGTAAACGGATTCCGATCTGCTCAGTTTGGTATGACGGAGAGAGATGTAGTTAAAGCGATCAAAGATGATTTTGGAATTGGAAAAAAACAGGTTTCTCGAAAAGTTCATCCAAATGAAAAAACCGTCACATTGGGGGTCGAAGTAAAAAGACTTTTACCAGAGAGTGGAACCGCAAAAGTTTTTTACATCTTGGGCTATAAATCCAAACGTTTGATTCATATCAATGTCATTTGGGGAAAACCGGTAACCAAAAACCCGGATGCTGAAGCTGTAGTGGCAACGGCTAATCAATTGCGCAATCATTTCGCTCAGAAAAAATATCAGAAGGAAGGCTTTGCTCTTAATGCGCAACTCGGCGAAGGAGTCATTCTGGTTTTCCAGGGTAAAGACAGAAAAGGCAGAGCCGCGAGATTATTATTGAGCAACCCAAAAGGGGAAAAAGATAAAAAAGCAGGTGAGGATATTGCGCTCACTCTTTCCTATATCGAAAAGCCCCTGGACCCAGATGTGTTCCGAATAAAAGAGGGAGATTTTTAGGGCAGCATCTTAAACCCAACCCATTGAATTAGTTCGCTTTATGATTTCCCCTTCCAGGGTTCTGGAAGGGGATTTTTTTTCTATAGGTTTACAGGTTATAATTCTAAGTTTTTAATTTTCAATGCTTAAACTGGGGAGAATTTTCCCCAAAGATTAAATCAAACTTAAGAATTATGGTCGCCAAAAATAAATTTATATTCTTTCCTTATATATATACCTGCGTCTTAGTGGGTACGGCCATTCTTTTTTTTACTGGCAACGGATATTGCCAGTCCACCGATCCCGGTGTTATTGAAAAATCTCTTCGAGAATCCCGTCCAGATTTTGCGCCTCCGCCTCCTGAAGTGGTTCCTGATATTAAAGTTGAAGACAGTCGTGAACTGGTTGACCCCGGAGATGGACCCAAATTTTTTGTGCGCGAAATAAAAATTACCGGCAACACTTTAATCAGCACTGAAGAACTCGCTCCGCTCATCGATGTAGGTGAAGGCGATGAAATGACGTTGGGTATTTTGAATCTATTTGCCAATGAAGTCACTGCGGCTTATTCCCTTAAAGGCTATTTTTTGGCGAGGTCATTTATCCCTGCGCAGGAAATTAAAGACGGTGTCGTTATTATGCAGGTGGTTGAGGGCAAATTGGGTGAGATAAAAATTTCTGGGAATAAGAAAATCCCTGCTGACCAATTTACCCAGAGAATGGTTTCTTTGCGCGATGAAGAAATTTTAAACGAATCGGCTTTAGAAAGAGTATTGCTGGAATTGAATAGCCTGATGGGTGTTCAGGTGAAGTCAGTACTCCGACCGGGAGAAATTCCCGGAACC
>JABJCF010000504.1 GCA_018665625.1 Nitrospina sp.
AAAATTTAGCCGAAAGCCATGGCTATTCCATTGTCAGGGAATTTTGCGGCCACGGGATCGGCAGCAACTTCCACGAAGAACCGCAGATTCTGCATTACGGAAACTTCGGTGAAGGTCTGGAAATAAAAAAAGGCATGGTGTTCACCATCGAACCCATGGTTAATTTAGGCAAGCCCGACTTAAAAATTCTTTCCGATAAATGGACGGCTGTCACAGAAGACGGGCAGCTCTCGGCACAATTTGAACACACCCTCTGTGTAACTGAAACAGGAGTGGATGTTATGACCCGCCTTGAAGGTCGAACCAAGTTTTGATTTTTAAGGCACTTTCCTAAAAGCTTTCCAAGCCTGATATATGACGCAACCACAACGTGGTCATCTTATTTTCCTGTTTTTTTGCGCTACTGCGGTGCGTCTAATATATTTTTTTCAGTTTCAGGATAACCCCTTTTTCTCGCACGTTCCAAAAAGTTGGGATCAGGAAATCTACTATGAAGGCGGCCTTGCTTTTGCGGGAGGCGACTTCTCCGCGGTTGCCCCCATCCTCGATAACCATTTTTCTCCTGTCTACCAATATTTTCTGGGAATATTATTTCTGCTGTTTGGTAGTAAATTGGAGGTCGTATGGATTTCGCAGTTTTTTTTGGGCGCCTTGTCAACTCTTCTTGTTTATTCGATTGCATGTAAATTCTTTAACCAATCAGCCGCGTTAATTTCGGCCCTGCTTTTTACATTTTACGCGCCCAACTGGTTGTATGAAGGGTCCCTTTATCGTGCTTCATTGATCGTATTTCTTGAATTGGCCGCATTGCGACTTTTGCTGGCAGTGGGCAATCGCCAGACGGGTTTTCTTCTTTTTTCAAGTGCCTTGGTAATGGGGCTTTTTATGCAAGTGCGATCTAATAATATTCTTATCTTTCCCATAGCTTTGGGTTACTTATGGCTGCGTCTAAGTGATCTCAGAAAAAGTAAATGGCCTTTGCTGACGGGCTATGCTCTGTTGGTCGTAATGGTTTGTACGCCAGCACTTTTTTGGGTAAAGGAAGTGAGAGGGCAATGGGGACTGTACGATAAAAGTGGACCGGAAAACCTGCTGCTGTCAAACACTCTTGATCACTCGGTGAGAACCTATGAACATAACGAAACCTATCAAGAGGTTTTAAAAACCATTCCTCTGAAAACAGGACCCATATTAAAATATGTTGTTCAGACTTTTTTAGACCATCCGCTGGAATTTTTATTCCTTTACCTTAAGAAGACCTATTACTATTTTAATAATTATGAAATTCCTGTCACGCAGAATTTTTATCTGTTTCAGGAGGTTTCTCCCATCCTGGGCTGGGGAATTCCCTTTATGGCTATAGGTGCAATGGGTTTTTTGGGAGGACTTCTTTTGTGGAAGCGAGAGGGCTGGACCCTTTTGCATACATTTTGTCTGGCAGCATTTTTAATATTTCTTCCCTTCCTGGTTTTATCTCGATATCGCTTATATTCTGTTCCTTTTCTATGTATGTTCTCCGGTTATTTTCTAGTTGTTTTTAACAAGTGGTTTGCGCAAAAAAACTGGAAGGCAATGGTTTTATCCATGCTATGCATTGCTGGTTTGGGTTTTCTATTTAAAACAAACCCCTTTCCCGAAGGAAAACTTCGAATTGTCGATCTGGCAAATATGGGATCAATATATTTAAACAATGATAAACCAGATGATGATTTAATGAGTGTCCGGTTTTATAAAAGAGCCAGTGTCTTATCACAGTCCCTGGATAAGGAATTGCAGGAGACTCAATTCATTAGAAGATTGTTTCACGATTACTATCATAGCCAGGCAATCAGGTATGCTGAGGGCAACGAAAATACAAAAGCTTTAAATGCCTTGGAAAATTCGTTGGCTTATGAGTATGGCCTGCCACAAACTCATATTAATTACGCAAAGCAGCTTTTAAAAATGGAGATTCCTGAAGGAGCTTTGAGAGAGGCTTTGGAAGCTTTGCAGCTAAAGCCAGATTCTGAGGACATTCATTTGCTCCTGGGAACAATTTACAACAAACTTCCCCATTCACCTTATTGGTTGGTTTTTCACTGGGAGAATGCCCTTGAAAAAATGGAAAGCTTAAAGCATGAAACACTGAATAAAACCTTAATTCAGATTCGAAATCAATTGGGCATTTCCGAACCTATGAATCCCTTGTTTAGGGCAGAACAAAAGGATTCAAGCATGAAAGTTTTAAGCTCCAGTCTTGCTCCCATTATTAAGTTTTCTGCTGATCCCATTGTTCCTGAGAGTTTAGTAAAATTGTCCCCTGAAAAAATGAACCAATATATGATGATGCTTTACCAACGGCTGGTACTCTTTCCTGAAAAGGGCAAAGCGGACATCCATTATCAGTTGGGAATTCTATATTGGAAAAAAGAAAATCGTCTTTCTGCTGCAGTGCATCATCTGGAAAAAGCCTGGGTTTATGGTAGGCAATCTGTGCATTTGTTAGAATTGAATAAACTTCATGCTGGAAATCTTAGTTTTGATAACTCCGAGTGACCAAAAAATATAATATTATTTCTTATATTAAATAAACATAAATGATAGACCTTATCATTTTAAGAATTCCAGGTTTTACCACCCCCGGTTATCCTTTAGTTTGAAAGCTTCCCCGTCCGAATATCAGATTGCGAGAAATTAAATTTGGGTATTAATTGATAGAAATTCTCATTATTGATATCAATCGTAAGTCATTATAAATAAGAGGCTTGACAGTTTTTTGTTGTCTGATAGATTAGCAATTAGAAGGCTGATTTTAACGGTTGGAAAAATTAATTGGAGGAGAAATATGAAGGGCGATAAAGCGGTGCTCAGTGCCTTGAACGATGTATTGATGGCAGAATTGACTGCGATCAATATTTATTATATCCACTATAAAATGCAGGAAGATTGGGGCTATGAAAAAATTGCCAGTCATTCACGAGAAGAATCCATGGGTGAAATGAAGCACGCAGATCAAATGATCGAGAGGATTCTTTTTCTCGATGGTGTTCCTGACATGCAAAAATACGACACCGTGCTGGTTGGCAACAGTGTGGAAGCTCAATTGAAAAACCAATTAAAAATCGAGTTGGCTCATGTTGCACGTTTAAGGAAACATATTCGCACCTGCCACGACAAAAGCGATTTTGGAAGCAAAGAAATTCTCGATAAAATTTTGGAAGAGACAGAAGATAGTGTTGACTGGATTGAAACCCAGTTCAACCGCATCAAGGATATCGGCATCAAGAATTATATGATGGAGAATATGAGTAAAGATAATAACTGAAAAAATAAATTTGTCTTATCGGCCCCTTTCCACCTGTTGCCTGGGTGGAAAGGGTTTTTATTTTTGAGTTTTATTGCATTCCCTGCAAATACCGAACAATTCCATCCGATGACTTTTTAATGTAAAGCCGTGACGATCACAAACTTCCAGCTGATATTTTTCAATTAGCGGGTGTTCGAACTCAATGGTTCTTCCGCAGATTTTACAAATCAAATGATCGTGGTGGCGAACCTGGAAGAGACGTTCATAGGTAGTTTTTTCGTTAAAGGTGTGAATATCAGCGAGGCCAGAGTCCACCAGCAATTTCATGGTTCGATACAATGTCGCTATTCCAATCGTGGGATCCTGAGCTTTAATTATAATATGCAAATCTTCAATGTGGATGTGGCCATCCTGACCGAGAAAAATTTCTAGGATCAATTTTCTTTGCGGTGTCCACCGCAGGTTCCTCTCTCTCAGAAAATCTTTAAAAATATCGAATTCGTTGACCATATTTTTTTATGATAATTGTTTTCAAAATCAAATTTGTGGAAAATATACATTAAAATTTCAAGAAAAAACAAGGAAGAAAAGAAATATTATTATAAGTGTCCAATTTTAAAAGGGTTTATGGATTTAAAAAATATTAAAAATAGGGTTGACAAAAACAGGGAGTGAATCTATATTGATATTCGTTATCAAAAAGGAGAAAGCTCATGGCTAGCAAAATAAAAATATGCACAGGAGCAGGGTGCAAAGCCTGGAACTCAGAATATATGGCGAGCAAGTTAAAGCAATTACAAGGTAGTGATGATGTGTGCCTGGTTCCTTGCATGAAGCAATGTGGAGGCGGTGCTTCCGTGCGATTAAAAAATCGCGGGAAAGTTTTGAAATTGCGCGAGACGGAAGATGTGGCTTATTTGCTGAATTCAAATTCAGGCGCTTTAGCAGCTGTTTGCTAGTTAAACCACTGAAAAAAATTTGATTATTTTAATTATGATAATAAATATCAATTTCAAATAGATGTCTGGGGGAAATATATGAGCGTTGCCATTATAGGAGGATTGGATAGGTTGAAGAGGTCTTATGAGAAGGAATGCCGTAGCAGGGGCTTTGATGCACGGGTGTTCAGTCAGCGCATTCCCAACATGGCTCGACGTATGAATGGCGTCCAGCGCATTCTTATTTTTACAGGAACGGTAGCCCACCCTATGGTTACCGAAGCCGTTCGTGTTGGCAGGGAACATAATATTCCCATAGATCGCTGTCACTCCAGTAGCGTTTCTGCCCTGAAACGTTGCCTCAACAGTCTTTCTTAAATGAGAAATGAAATGACAATATCTCCCAAAAAAATTCTATTAGTACATGAAGATAAAGAAGAACGCGGCCGGTTAGGGATCATGCTCGCACGTTTTGGGCATGAAATTCGATTTTCGAATGGTGGCGTAAATTCACAAAGCCTTTTGACTGAAAATGACCTGGTTATTGTTAATGATCGTTTGAAAGGCGAAACGGGTTTCGATTTCATTCAGCAATTATCAAAAGAACAACGCCAACAAGTAATTTTTATTACTTCAACTTTTTGGTCCGGTAGTTTTGCCAGGTTCCAGAAACTGGATGTTTATGAGCAGGTCTCAAAACCTGTAGATCCTCTTAAGCTGGCCGTCATCGTTTGCGATTATTTCGTAAGTAAGGAAAGAGAACCTGCATTGGATATTAAGGAAGCTTGATTTTATTTTTTCGGTCCTTAATCGGGGCTGAATCAAAGAGTCCGTAACCGGGGGTTGCGCCTTGGTTGCGGACTTTTATTAAGTTGGAATTTTAAACCAACTTGAATCAAAAGGAGAAAAACTGGGCTATAGCGAGTTAAACCTAATTTTAATTGAAAATAATTATCAAAATTAATATTGGACTGTGCATTTCAGGGAAATATTTAAAGTGTTGAATTATAATGTTTAAGTGGATATTTTTAAATGCATTCAGAGACTTTTCTTGCTAAACCCTTTGTTTTAATTAAGTTTACTATTGACAGTCTGCGGGTATTTGTTTATAAATAGCTAAATATATAAATGACAACCATTCTCAATTAGGTTTTTTCTTTAGGTTATATTTGTTTTTTTTATTAAGAGGAGAAAGGAGTAGCTCAATGAAACAAAAGTTTACATTGTTTGCTTTGATCAGTCTGGTGGCATTTTTCTGGAGCGTGCCAGCATTTTCAGCAAGCGTAGATGAGTTAAAACGGCAGATAGATATACTGTCTGACGAGATGGATAATTTAAAAGATCGCAGTGGCAGTTCCGGTAGCAAACAACACGACCGAATAAGAATTCATGGTTATGGAGAGGTGCATTTGCAAGCACCAACTTCAGGTGCTAATCAAGAAACAACTATTGATGCGCATCGATTTGTTATTGGTATCCATGCTTTATTGGCAGATTGGATTCATTTAAATGCTGAAATCGATTTCGAAGGTGCCGCACAGGAACTGGAAATGGAATTTGCTCAATTGGATTTCCTGTTAACCGATTCATTCAATGTCAGAGCCGGTGTTATGTTGGCACCTGTAGGGCTCTTAAATGAATTCCATGAGCCGACTCTATTCTGGACAACGGAACGTCCTGAGTTGCAAGTTCGAATGATCCCTAGTAGTTGGAGTGTGGGTGGGGCTGGAATTTATGGCACGCCAATGGAAGGTGTAAATTATCGCCTTTATGTCGTGAACTCCTTGCAATCTGTTTCGGATAACTCTGCAACAAATGGAAGAGGAAATGGAAACGGCGGAAATAATAACGCATTCAGTAGTAATGGTATTCGCGATGGCCGTGGCTCGCAGATCAATCAGCGCATAGCAGAAGACTTTGCTGTAACGGGAAGGATTGAACTCACCAAGCTCTATCCAGGTCTGCAGGTTGGATTTTCCACTTTCTTGGGAGATACCACGCAGGGTTACATTGATGCAGGCGGGTTTATTACTTTGGTTGAAGCGGACATTAAATATCGCAAGGAATGGTTTGAAATGAACTCAAGCATTGTGAGTACCCATATCGCTGATACCGGCGCAATCAATAACTTTTGTAGCATTGCGGGGAATGCTTGTGGCGGTGGCGTGGCAAAACACCAATATGGTGTCAATGTTCAAGCAGGAGTTCATCTCCCGCAATTGATGGGTTGGAAAACCACGCATGATATCGTTCCTCATTTCATGTATGAACGTGTAAGAACTCAGGACGATGTGGTGGATGGTTTTGCTCCAAGTCTCAACCGCAACAGGAACGCGATTTTTACCTTTGGTGTTGCTTACCTGCCGATCCCAGACGTATCTATCAAGGCAGACCACACGCACACTCGACTTGAGAATGACACGGAGACAAATGAATTTAGAATGTCGGTTTCGTACATGTACTAGTTGATGACTGTCCGTTGTTAGGACACCCAATCCTGGCATCTCGAGATTCTTGCTCCTCCAAGGTTTCGCGATGCCAGGATTTTTTTTGTTAAAAGGTCTGTAATATTGTAAAAAAGCACATGTAATCCTGCCTCCTGAAAAGGGGCAAAGATAAGCTCCCTCTCCCTTGAGGGGAGAGGGTTGGGGTGAGGGTGGTTGAACAACACCTTTCAAGCCTAAGATAAATTGTTACTGAAATAGGGAAGTAAAATACTAAACACATCCAATGAATTTAAAAACTCCAAATTTTCTTCCAGCTATTTTCGTAATAGCCATTAGCCTGAATGCTTTTTTGCCCAATGCTTTTTCTGAAGAAGAAAAGGTTTTAGATGTTCAGGTTTACCTGACCAAAAAGCAGGCCTTTGAAATTGCTTTTCCGGGTGCTGACAAGGTCGAGCGAGAAAAAAAGTGGCTGACCGAAGAACAAAAAAAAGTCATTAGTGAATTATGTCTGCAGAAGATCGATGCAAACCGCATCAACTTTTATGTGGGTAGGAAGGGCGATAATATTTTGGGCTATGCGGTCTTTGACCATGAAATTGGAAAGTCTTTCCCCATTACTTTCATGACGGTGCTCAATGTAGATGGAACCGTTCGCGACGTTGAGATTCTCGTATACCGGGAGCCTCGCGGTTGGGAGGTTCGCTATCCTTCTTTTATGGATCAGTTCACGGGTCGAGATGCCGAGTCAGATTATCGAACGGTCAACTCAATCACCGGTGCCACCTTATCGGTTCGCGCTTTAAGAAAAGGTGTTTCCCGAGCCACCGCCTTCTATAAAGTCCTATATCTCAATCAATAACTCTTTGTAAGGAAGGGCTTTGATGGACCCCTCTCTTTAAAGAGGGGCTGGGGTG
>JABJCF010000505.1 GCA_018665625.1 Nitrospina sp.
CCCAAGCAAATCAAAATGAGAATAGCATAATAATAACAAAAGGTTATGCGTTTTCTAGTTTTTCACCTTCTGAAAAGAAAATATTTCCTCAATCCAAATATAAAAATTTATTTTTTATCCTATTGCTAAGAATTACACAAAGGTTCATAATTTATCAGTTAATTTCAAGGTAAATTTGGGACCCAAATTTCAGCCTATGAAACCCAAAATCCCTAAATCTGATAATAAAACTTCCTCCGGTTCCCCACGGTCAAAATCCAGCTCCACACCTAAACCAAAAACCAAAAATCTATCCCGCTCCAGTTCAAAGGCAAATCAAAAATCTGCTCTAGATCATGTAAAACGCAGTTCTTTAAATAGAAGAGTGAATAATATTATTAGCGAACGCAATAAAGCCATTACTTCGCTAAAGGAAATGGGAAACAAATATGAAAAACTTTTTTCCGTTTATTCTGACGGAATTTTGATTTTCAATTCTGAAACAAAACGAGTCATCGATGCCAATGACTCCGCTTGCAAATTATTTGGCTACAGCAAAGAGGAGTTTGTTCAACTGACCATCCCAGAAATCAGCCTGGAACCTGAAAAAACATTGGGCCAACTGGAAAAAACTATAAAGGATGAATTAAAAACAATTCCGTTAAGTTTTATCAAGCCCAAATCAGGTGGATCAGTCCCAACGGAAATAACCACAGGTGTTTTTCAGGTTAAAAACAAGAACTATGTTTTTGCAATTTTCCGTGATATCACCCAGCAAATAAAAGACCAGGCAGCCATTAAAAGAAAATCCATAGAGCTTGAAAAAAGCAACCGGTCACTCAAAGAATTTGTATCTATTGCCTCACATGATTTACAGGCACCCTTAAGGAAGATTATTTCTTTTAGTGCCCGCTTAGAAGAAATGGAGTTGAATTTACCGGTGGAATCACAGGGATACCTCAGTCGAATGCATAAAATTGCATTCCGCATGCAAGACTTATTGAACGATCTCCTGACCTTCTCGCAGGTATCCGCGCCAACAGATTCCGTTCAAAAAATCGATTTAAATATTATCTTAAACGATGTTCTCGAAGACATGGTTCTCCCTCATCAAAGATTGAAAGAGAGTATTGAAATAGGCCCTTTACCAAAATTAGAAGCCAATGTTCCGCAAATGAGGCAGTTATTTCAAAACCTCATTTCAAACTCTATCAAGTTTCACAAAGAAGGGGAGCCCCTGAAAATTAAAATTCATGGGGAACCTATCACCAAAGGCCTTTGGAAAATTTTCATCAAAGACCAGGGAATCGGGTTCAAGGAAAAACATCTGGAAAAAATATTCCAGCCTTTTGAAAGACTGCACGGTAGTAGCGAATATGAAGGAACCGGTATGGGGCTCGCCATCTGCAAAAAAATTGTGGAAGGCCATGGAGGAGCCATCACCGCCGAAAGTCAGCCAGGTAAAGGTGCCTGTTTCATATTCATCCTTCCAGGAAAATAAATTTCCAAGTCTTCATCCTCTGTCAGGTTGTCCCGGCAGAACCGAGGTGAAGCGAAACCCACAATTCTTAATATCTACGATATCTTCTTTTGATTCAGGGAAACGATGACAAATAAGTGGTTTTTCCTCGCTGCCATGGACTCGGCAACGATTGTCCGAGGTCAATTCACTGCAAGGAACATCCATCGAATAATAAAGTTGGTTGCGTTTTTCATCAGACCCAACAACACGAATTCCACGGTAAGACAAATAACGTTGGAGCTCTTGCATATTTCCATGTTGCTGCAAAGTAACATCTCGCACAACTGTCATATTGACAGTTTGGCAACACTCACCGCAGGAGTGGCACTCCCCTTCACGCTCCATAGGAAGATTCATTTTCGACACTTTCAAAAATTTCTGGTTATTTTTTTCTTTTTGCAGCCTTGGTCTTTTTTCCTGAATGCTCAACCGTAACAGTGGTGTGAATTCCCCCTCGCACGTTGAAATCCCCTATAATTGTCATTTTTCTAGGCTTGCAGGCTGAAACAAGGTCGTCCAGGATGATGTTGACCACTTTTTCGTGAAATCCGCCTTCATTTCGGTAGGAGGTCAGATATATCTTCAGTGCTTTCAATTCAATGCAGAATTTGTCTGGAACATAGCTGATATACAGAGTGGCAAAATCCGGCTGGCCGGTTTTGGGACACAAACAGGTAAACTCCGGGCACTCCATATCAATGGTGTAATCTCTCTCAGGGAACGGATTCGGGAAGATTTCTACCTCTATAATCCCTTTATTTTTGGTATTTTTCATAATATCTCAAAAAAAATTAAAATTTTTTAGTTCCTAACCTTGCTTTTCAAGTTTCGCGTTATATATAGTATAAGCACTCCACGCCATAGAGTGCTAACACGCTGAAAACGGGATCTCATTTCTCTTCAACGAGAACAAAACCCCTTTAAATATAACAGTTTAATCGAATTCCAGTGGGAATTTTGTATTAATTATTAACTATTATCAAGTCTAACATTTTTTTAAGGAGTCTTTATGAAAATCCGACCGTTACACGATCGAATTTTGGTTCAACCGATTTTAGAAAAAGAAGTCCGCAAAAGCGGCATCATCATTCCTGATTCAGCCAAAGAAAAGCCCATCGAAGGGCGTGTCAAAGCAGTAGGAAATGGCAAGATTGGCGATGACGGTAAGCCCGTCAAGCTCGAAGTTAAAGTGGGCGACAAAGTCCTTTACAGCAAATACGGCGGCACAGAAATCAAATTTGACGGAGATGACTTCCTGCTTATGCGTGAAGACGATGTTCTGGCAATAGTAGGTTAATTTTCCCGATACAAATAA
>JABJCF010000506.1 GCA_018665625.1 Nitrospina sp.
CTCTTGATAATTCGAACACATTTTCTGTCTTGGCATTTGTAGCCTCAGCGGGAACCTTGGCCAATGTAACGATCGTGGATAGTGATGCGGTTGATTTAGCAGCCTTGACATTGACCGGTGATTTAACTGTGACAGCAGGCGGAAACATTTCAGATAGTGGCACGCTGGTGGTGCCTGGAACAACAACGCTTGTCGCTGGTACTAATACTGCTATTTTAGATGATGCGGCTAATAATTTTGGCACAGTGGCGGTCACTTCGGCTTCCACAGCCACTCTTGTTGATGTGGGTGCGATTGATATCGGTGCTTCAAATGTAACCACATTGAATGTGACAGCGGGCGGAAACATTTCAGATAGTGGAACAATTATAGCTTCGGGAACGACAACACTGGTTGCAGGTGCAAACACTGCTATTTTAGATGAAGTGGCTAATAATTTTGGCACAGTGGCGGTCACTTCGGCTACTACTGCAACGCTTGTTGATGTAGACGCAATCGATCTTGGAGCTTCTAGTGTAACCACACTGAATGTGACAGCAGCCGGAGCTATTACTGATAGTGGCAACCTTGTGGTTTCTGGCGTATCGACGTTTACAACTGCCAATGCCCAGAGTATTACACTTAATAATACCAATACATTTTCAACTTTAGCTTTTGTTGCCTCAGCAGGAACCTTAGCTGATGTAACTATCAACGATAGCGATGCTACTGATTTGGCCGCATTGACATTGACCGGTAATCTTTCAGTCACCTCCGGGGGTGCTATTTCTGATTCTGGCGTATTAGATATAACTGGCACGGCTTCTTTCACAGCAAGTGGTGCAAATATTGATATCAATAATGCCACGGGAAATGGAATAGGTGGTGCTGTCAGTTTTACAACCACTGGATCAGGGGATGTGACTTTTGATAATGGTACGACTGCTATTAACCTGGGAACGGTTTCCGTTGTAGGCACTCTCGCTGTTCAATCGGGAGATGCGATTACCGATAGTGGAGTTATTACGGTTGGAGGGGCAGCAAGTTTCACCACGGACCTTTCAGGCAAACCGATCACTCTTAATTCGCAAAACGCTATTACTGGAGCGGTAACTTTTGATACTACTAGTACTGGCGGAGATGTGAGCTTCGACAATGGGACCACAGCAATTAATCTTGCGGCCCACGGTTCTGGAGCTATTGGTGGCGATTTGATTTTGCAAACCGATGCTGCGACGACCATTTCTAATGCGGTCACAATGAACACCAGTGGGGCAGCGTTGAGTATCACAGTTGATGGCGGCAATGCTCTTAATGTTCAATCGACATTGACGACCAATGCTGGTGCAATTACCCTTTCTGCTGATGACGATGTTATCTTTAACGCAACGGGGCAGTTGGCCAGTGCCAATGGGAATATCTCGGTCACAGCGGATGACGACGCAACTTCAGATGCCGGATCAGGCGGTGCCTTGACCATGGACGCTGCTACGGTCTTCAATGCAGGATCGGGAACGATTACTGGAATTGCTGATGAAGACATAACCTTGGGGCAAATGACCACCACCAATGCTACGACCGCTGCAATCACCTTGAACACCGCCAGTGGCAATATTCTGGATGGTGACACTACAGGTGCAAATGACCTGACAGCAAACAACGGAACGGTCGCGGTGACCACCGGGGGAGGAACTTTTGGTACAGATGCAAACGCTATTGAAATAGCTTCTGCGGCTCTTAGCACAACCGGAATTCCTGTTACTGTTGTGACTCCAACATCTGCCGAAACTTTGTCAGGGACAACTGAGACCGTAGGTGAGGCTTCGGTCGACCAGACCATTAATGTCGTAGAAGATCTTGTTAATACAGTGGGTAAAAGTAACCAGATTGTAACTGGCAATAGTGGTTCAACTGTTTCTGCGGGGATTGCTCCGCTTCAGCCTGGCTCTGGGCCAGTCATTGTGGATGTTTATTCTGAGCAGTACAATCTGGTTAGTACAGAAGGGATTGACCCGTTAGTAGCACCTGCCATGAACCAGTTGAACGATTTCTGGGTCAATGAGGAAGAGGAAAACTAAAGAATATTTTCTACCACTCTTTTTAATCCTTTTCCATCGATAGATTTTTTGCCTGAGTCACTCATTGCCTGAAGACTTTCTTTATTTAGTGCAAGTATTTCATCCAATCGGTGAGAGCCCCAGGAATTTGCGCGGCCCAGGTTTATTGCTGCACCTGCAGTCTCTGCGGCTTTGGCTTTATCTTCCTGATGCTCAACCTGACTGATTACAAAGGCCGGGGTTCCAACGCACATTGCTTCATGCAAGGTCACACCTCCTGAACAAAAGACGGCGTCGTGATTTGCGAGGGCCTGGGCCATGTCCTGAACATTTTTTAAAATGCGAATGTGATTCTTATCAAGTTCTTGAAATGCGTTTTGATTTTGGAATCCTGCCCCGACAATGATGGTTGTTTTAAAGCTGTTAGGGATATGTTTTAGGAGATCAAGCGTTATGTTATGTGGGTCAGTTCCACCAAAGGTGATGAGCAGGGTTTGAATCCTTTCAGGAAAATTTCTTTTCTCTAAATTAAAATTTTCAAACTCAGATGCCAGAACAGCATAGGGCAGCCCGAAAAGGGTTTTTACACTCTTTGAAACTTTTTTAGCATCGGCCAGATTTAAATTGCAGTCGATCAATATGTCGACATGGTTTCTTCCTTCCCCTTGATCTTCAAAACTTACGATTTTTTTAGTTTGAATTTTTAAGTCATCAATGAAGGGGAGGGACGTGTCTTTAATATCCAGAATAGTAACGTCAGCCTTCCTTGTTTCTACTTTTAATGCGGAATCGAAGCCCTCAATAATAGAATAGGAAAGGTTGTGTTGTTTGAGCGCTTCTATAGCAGTGGAGTATTCCGGGACGAAAAAGGTGGTGTCTGCATTATGCTTTCTAAGCTCTTTGGCAATATGGATTTGCCGTGCAAGGTGACCCATGCCTAGAGTGAAGGAGGCTTGACAGAAGATATTTACTTGTGGCATTAGGCTCGATGTTCTGAATTAATGTTAATTTTCTTAAGGATTTCATGATCTGAAAACAGCGAATCGGTTTTTTCCTCTTTTCTTGATTTGAGAGCCGCAGGCATTCTTTTCAGAGCCATAAAAAAGGCAATCCAAAATCGACTCTTAAGTTTAAGCAGGTCTCGAAGTAGAAAAAGAGGAATGAAAACAATAAACTGAAATGTAAGAGATGGATCTAAAATATTTTTCCACACGAACAGGTAATTATTGCGCGCGGAGATTAACTCGATCTGCCTTCTTTTTTCCTGCTTGGTGATAGTGGATTGTACTTTATGGTATGCGATGGATTTTGGTTCGTAGCGAACCTCCCATCCTCTTTTAAGTGCCCGGTAAGAAAGATCTATTTCCTCATAGTATAAAGGGTGGTAGAGGTTGTCGAATCCACCCAGTTCGAGATAGCGTTTTCGATCGACCAAAAATGCTCCTCCACAGGCAAACAGGGTTTGGGATTCGTCATCGGGTGCTTTTTCATAAAGGTAGAAATGGCCGTTTTTAAAATAGCCCCCTCGGTTTCCATAAAGGAAGGTTTTTCCATCGAATCCAAAAAACTTTCCACTTACAGAGAAGACATCATCTTTTTCAAAATGCTCGGCTAAATGGAAGAGGGCATCTTCATCGAGTTTGATGTCATTGTTCATTGGCATGACCAATCGAGATTGAGTTTGCTCAATGCCATAATTATTGGCCCTTTGAAATCCTAAATTGACAGGTGTTTTTACTCTTCTCACTGTGGGGAATTCTTTTTCAAGAATTTCAAGGCTGTTGTCACTGCTACAATCATCGACCACCATGATTTCATATTGGCGTTTTGAATCAAAAGCAACAGCTTTCAGAACGCTTGGCAGACACTCGCGTAGAAGATCTTTGCCATTCCAATTGGTGATGATTAAAGTGATATCTGGGATTTTCATGAAAGCATCTGGTGAATTATTTTAGAGATTTCTATTTCTCCGTTTAAAGGGACCTTATTCTTAACGGTTAATTTTAAGGCTTCCTTGATGTGTTCTTGCCAGTCTCCATGACAAAATTGCTTGTCTTTGATAAGGATGCCTATTTCCCGTATTTGCAGGTATTCACGAATCGCTTCAAACTCGTAAAAATCATTTCTTTCGCAAGTGATTACAGGCTTGTGGTTTGCAAATGCGGTGGAAAGGGTCGAATAACCGCCCTTTGTGAGTATTATATCTGAACTGGCGATTAAATCCTGATATGTGAAAATTTCATTGAGAGTGTTTACGGCGGGATGATCAATAGGGTCTCGAGTAAGAAACAGGCAGTCTTTAATTTCCCCCAGGTTTTCCCAGGCTACGGAGTGGGTACCATGTTCTCCTAAATAAATAAAAACCAGAGTTTTATTTTCTGCGCCTTTTCCAAGGTGATGTTCGAGATCATCTCTTATATTCTTTCCTTTATTTGTGATGAATCCTACTTCTTTTTTGTTGTCGATTATTTTGTTGTTTAAATGGCATTGCGGCAGAATTTGCACGGTTGCGTGGGAATACTCCTCAGCCAAAGACTGGATTAGTATAGATTCATTTTTTGTTTGTGGGAGGTGCGAGTAAATATCATGCCAGGTAAAGTTACCGATAAGAATAGAAGGCAGTTTTAGTTGGCTCGCTACTTTAAGTGGCATGCTGGCGACATCAGAAATAATAAGGTCGATCTTGTTATTACTGAGCCAATTTTTTTCGTGGGTTAAACTGGAGTTTTTGAAAAAAGATTTTAGTGCCTGGAAAGATTTTTCAGAATCTATTTTTAAAGAATTTGAATGCTGGCAACCGGCATCCACATTTTGTGAGATGAACTCGAAATTGTTGGGCAGGTGTTTATTGAAAAAGTCGCAGTCTATTGCCGATTTGATGAAAACGCTGTGAGAGGGTATGAGTTGTCTTAATACAGGAATAGACCGAGCGGCATGACCGTAGCCATGAGCGCTGATGTAGTATGCGATGCGTTTGATCTTGTCCTCTGAGTTTTTTTTACTCTTTCTTGGGTTTGTAGTCGAATTGACAAAGTTTTCCGAGATTGGCAAAAAGATTACTCAACTTTAAATCAACATATTCTTTTCGATTTTCCCATGGGATTTTATCGAACTCGCAAGCGGTTTGGATATAGTCCACACGCCCAAATCGAATGAAGAACTCGGCAAACCAGCACTTTTTCATTTTGTAGACCCATTGTTTTTCATCGGCCTTTTTATGCTCTAAAAGAAAATGCCGCCATGTATGGGTGTTGTCAACTTCAGGTTGATGGTTTTCAACAAAAGTTTTAAAAGGGTTTTCAGATGCTTTTTCTTTTTCGATGAGTTTTTCCCATTTAGGTTGTGTCCATTTGCTTAAGGCAGCAGTGATGGCAGCCCTTGCTTTATCTATTCGGATATTAGCTTCATCCATCACATTGTGTGTATTGTATATAAAGGCTGCGACCAGCGTCATATATTGTTCTTCTTCAGAAAGGCTATCGGCATTATCATACGTCCATATGTCGATAAATCTTTTTCGAATGACGCTTTTGTCAACCTCGGTATTTTCAACATCCAGATACTCAAGAATGGGGTCAACTTTTTTACCTGCATTTTCTCTGGCATCAGCAACGGCAGTGTCTTGGTTGTTTTCGTTTTCTTCGCTCATATAGTTTTTATTAGGGCAAAAGACCCATCTTTCAATTTAAAGGATTTAGCTTTGTATTTGTTGATTTCTAAAATATCATAATCCGGTTTACTGTTACAAGAGCCATGATTAATATCTGAAATACACCAGAAAATGAAGAACACAGGTTTTGACATTGTAGTAATAGGTTCTGGGGTGATTGGGCATAGTATCGCCTATCGCTTGAAGCAGGAAAACCCACAACTGCGGGTGGCCATTCTTGGAGACCCGGTCAATTCTCTACAGGCCTCAAGAGCGGCAGCGGGTATGCTGGCACCTTTTTGTGAGTGCGAGGTGGCGGACCCTTTTTTTGAATTTTGTCGTGAATCGCTGGACAAGTATTCTTTTTTTCTTGAGCAACTGACTTCGGTTAGCCAGATGCCGGTTTATTTTTCCCAGGCGGGTTCGTTAATGCCGTCCTTCTCTTTTCCAGAAACCTGGAATGAGCGCAAGGAGTTTTTTAAGTCGGAATCGATTCCACATGAATTATGGGATGAAAAAAAAGTACGAGAGAAGGCTCCTTATTTATCAAAAAACTGCGGAGAGGTCATGTGGGTTGGTGAAGGGCAGGTAAATAATCGGCAGTTGCATGATTCTCTGATGGCAGCTTCGAGAAAACTCGGGGTCCAAATTTTAGAGGAAAATGTGTCGGGTTTTGTTCGAGAAGGTTCCAAAGTGAGTGCAGCTGTTACAGGGACCAGTGAGGTTGAAGGTGATCAATTCGTATTGGCTTCTGGTAGTTGGTCTGGACAGTTGGCAAAGGTGCTGGATGTGGAACTTCCTTTAAAACCGATCAAAGGCCAGATGTGCCGTTTGAAACTAGAGGATCATTTTCTTGACTACACGATACACGGTATGATGACTTATATCGCGCCCTGGAAAGAAGGCAATGGCTTTGTGGTTGGTTCTACTATGGAAGACAAAGGCTTTGATTCTTCTGTCGAGGACAAGGTGATCGAAAATCTGATTGCCAGAGCCGCTGAAATTCTTCCTGCATTAAAGGATGCCTTGCTGATTGAATCCTGGACCGGACTTCGTCCCGCTGCAGAAGATTTGATGCCTGTCATGGGAAGGAGCGGAAGGTATAGTAACCTTTATTATTCGTCCGGACATTACCGGAATGGGATTTTACAGACCCCCAATCAGGCGGATTATATGGTTTCCATAATCATGGGCAATCGGGAAAATGAAATCCCTGAATTTTCTCCTTCACGTTATAACCTTTAATATAGATAAAATGCAGGATAGAGAAACAGAATCTAATTTAATGCGAGACTTTCAAAATGTCTGGCATCCTTGCACCCAACATAAGGAATTTGAATCCATAAAACCTTTGCTGGTTGAACGGGCAGAAGGGGTTTGTCTTTTTGATAAGCAGGGTAAAGGGTATATAGATGCGATTTCTTCCTGGTGGGTGAACCTGTTTGGCCACAATCACCCCAGGCTCAATGCGGCTTTGAAGAACCAGTTGGATAAAATGGCGCATGTGATGTTTGCGGGTATAACACATCAGCCTGCGATTGATTTAGCTTCTTCACTGGTCAAACTCTCCCCTGAAAATTTAAGCAAAGTGTTTTTCTCCGATAACGGTTCGACCTCGGTTGAAGTTGCCTTGAAAATGAGTTTGCAGTATTGGCAGCAAACAGGAAGTGAAAACAAGACACGCTTTATTTATTTAAAGAGTGGGTATCATGGGGAAACTTTGGGTGCGCTATCTGTCTGTGGATTGGATATTTTCAGGAATAAATTTGAAAAAGTGTTGCCGAAAAACCTGGAGGTAGAAGGCCCAGACTGCTTTCGCTGTCTTTACGGTTTAAATCGTGACAGTTGCAACGCTGAATGCTTTGATCCCATGGAAAAAGCTTTGGCTGGAAAAGATATTGCAGGGGTGATTATAGAACCTTTGGTCCAAGGGGCTGCGGGTATGAAAATTTATCCTCCTGTATATTTGAAGAAATTACAGTCGGCTTGCGATTCGCATTCGGTGCATCTGATATTTGACGAAATTGCTGTGGCGTTTGGCCGCACGGGTTCTCTTTTTGTAAGTGGTGAGCTTGATCTTCAACCCACATTTTTGTGTCTTTCCAAAGGGATTACTTCGGGGTATCTTCCGCTCGCCGCTACACTGACTACGGATGAAATCTATTCTGCTTTTTACGATGATTATTCTAGTTGGAAATTGTTCATTCACAGTCATAGCTATTCGGCCAACCCTCTTGCTTGTTCGGTGGCCAATGAAACTCTGGCAATGTTGAGTGAAGACAATTTCATGGCAACGTTGACACCCAAGATAAGTTTGATGAAACAAATGGGGCAGCAGATATTTGAAGGATCAAAATGGTGCGGTGAGTTTCGTCAACAGGGCATGATCGCTGCCTTGGAATTAGTGGAACACAAGGATGATAAGAAGCCATTTCCTTTGGAAAACCGTATGGGTTATAAAATTTATTTAGAGGCCCTAAAACGGGGTGTTTTTTTGAGACCGCTGGGCGATGTGATTTATTTCATTCCACCCTTAGTAATTAATGAAGATGAAATTAAAAAGATGATGGATACTGCTCAAGAATGTATAGCCGTGGTTCTTGATTAACTTTATTTCGATATTGAGGTCGTTATGTATGATGTAACTGTTAAAACCGGATTCGCTGCCGCCCATCAATTACGTTTGTATGATGGGAAATATGAAAATCTGCATGGGCATAATTGGACGGCACAAGTGACTGTTGAAGCGGACGAACTCGACCCGATAGGAGTCGGTATAGATTTTGTGAAGCTAAAAGAAATGGTTGAGAAAATTTTGAGCCAGTTGGATTACCATAATATTAATGACGTTCCCCCCTTTGATGAAAAAAACCCCTCCGCAGAAAATATTGCTCGCTGGTTGTTCCTGGAACTAAAGAGCCAGATCAACACCAACTCTACTCGAATGAAAAGAGTAGAAATTTGTGAAATGGAGGGTTGCGGCGCCAGCTATTTTGAGTAGTTTCCCCCCGAGTGAACCCATCTGCTTTCCTGCTTTTGCTTTTTTAAGCTAGTTGCTGCCTATAAAGGCTATAAAATGATATTTTCGGCTTGTAATTGTTTATCTATCTGAAAAATAAGGCATTATATTATCGTTGACTGCGGCGAATTGTATTTTTTTTATAATTCTATAAACCATTTAACAATATATAGTTACAAGATTTTCTCCATCGCTCGGGAATGGATTTTTGTAAAAAATGTTGACAGAAGCTATTGATTTTTATATAGTTATTCTATTCAAGATACCAAATAAAGTTAACGGCCCTGTTACCAGGGGCTGAGCCGTGATTTTTCCCTTATTTTGGGAAAAATCCGGGGATTTCAACGGCCCTTTTGGGGGAGCCATAATTTGCAGAGGCAAAGGCTTTTGCGATGAGGAGAAATGGGATGATGAAAGATCCGGTAGCCGATTTCTGGGGAAATATTGAATGTGCTTTAGATGAAAGTTCATTCAAGTACATTATTGATGAGCTGATTGGCAAGGTCAGAGCACAATTGGATGATTCTTCGATGACCGCACAAGCGATTGACAAGCGTGAGAGCTGTACTGAGATTGCTGCAGTAGCTCAAAAAGACGGTTTAGAAGATTTCGCCTTAGCTTTACGCTTTGCCAACGATTAAACCAATTTGGGCGAGGTAGTATTTCGCTTTACACTTTTTTGGCCCACTACTTATAGAAAGGCCCGTATCTAATCAATATGGGCCTTTTTCATATCTTTGTTATTCTTTTCTATTCCGCCGGTATAATACTCTTTGTAGTTTTAGCTAACTCTTACTTCATATCTTAAGGTCTATTATGGTCAGCTTGATTGAAGACCTGGCAATTTTACTTCTCGTTTCCCTGCCAATAAATCTGTTATTTCATAAAATCAAATTGCCCTCTGTGATGGGTTATCTAATTGCCGGGGTATTGATTGGGCCCTATGGCTGGCAATTGATTGGAGATGTGGGTTCCGTTAAGCACCTCGCTGAAATTGGAGTGATTTTACTTTTATTTGTTATTGGTCTGGAGTTTTCCCTCACGCGGCTTTTGAAGGATCTGGTTTCCATTTTAGGGGTGGGTGGACTGCAATTGAGCTTAACCGCTGGTGTGGTTGGGGGGATCTTTCATTTATACGGATTCGCACAAAACCAGAGCATTGCTTTTGGGTTGGTTGTTGCATTAAGTAGCACTGCCATTGTCTTAAAAATGATTACGGACTTCGCAGAGATAGATACCCTGCATGGAAAACTTTGCATTGGCACCCTTTTGTTTCAGGATCTTTGTGTGGTTCCTATAATGCTTCTTATGCCTCTTTTAGCTCAGGCTGGGGCGACCTCATCACTGGACTTTGCCCTGGCGATGTTCGAATCCCTTGCTGCCGTGGTGGCCATATTTTATCTATCCAAATTAATTGTACCGCGGATGTTGGCGTGGATTGCGCACATAGGCAACAAAGAGCATCTGACCCTATCTGTAATTTTCATAATCCTGATTACCGGCTGGGTTTCGCACAAGATGGGGTTGACTTTGGCCATGGGTGCTTTAATAGCGGGAATGATTATTTCAGATTCTGAATATAATCATCAGATCATTCTCGATATCCTTCCGCTCCGTGATTATTTCAGCAGCATATTTTTTATCTCTGTAGGAATGCTTTTGCAGGTTCAGATATTATTTGACGAGATTTTGTTTTTTGTAGGACTTGCAGTTGCCGCTGTACTTTTGAAAATGTTTTTGGCATTTCTTTCATGTGTTTTAGTAGGAACTCCTCTTCGAATTTCTTTGACCGTTGGAATTAGATTGGCGCAAATTGGAGAGTTTTCTCTTATTCTTGCTGCAATCGGTATGGAAAAGGGGCTTTTTGATAATGATCAATATCAGTATTTATTAATAGTCTCCATACTTTCTATGCTGATTGCTCCAGTACTTATCCAATTTTCTTCCAAGTTTTCTATCTGGGTTTTTTCAAGAATGAAAGCAGAGGAGAGTGAGGTGAAGGAAGAGGAACCTTTTTCGGAGCATGTTATTATTGCAGGCTATGGTCTCGGCGGAAGGACTTTGACCAAGGTCCTTAAAGAAGCGCAAATCCCTTTCATTATCCTCGAACTAAGTGGAGAAAAAGTGAAACGGGCTTTGACCGAAGGCCTGGCCATACACTATGGCGATTGTACTCAAGAAGAGACCCTTTTAAGGGCAGGAGTAAAACAGGCGCGAATGATTGTTTACGCAATTAGCGATCAAGTGAGTACTGAAAGAGCTGTTCGTTTAACGCGTAAGCTGAACCCGAAAATAAAAATCATGGTCAGAACGCGGTTAACATCTCAGGTGGAAGAATTGAAGGCAGCGGGAGCGGATGAGGTTATCCCTGAGGAATTTGAAACTTCCATTGAAATTTTTTGTAGAGTTTTAAGAGATTATCGAATTCCAAACAATGTTATTGAGCAACAGGTGGAATTAATTCGTCTGGAAGGTTACAGTATGTTCCGGGGATTATCTCTAAATACAGAAAGTTTGAAAAAGTTTTCAACTTACCTTACCGCAACTTTGACGGAGTCTTTCCTTATATTAGAAAACTCATGGGCGTGTGATAAAACTTTAGGCGAGATTAATGTTAACACAGGAGTTATAATAATTGCTGTGGTGAGGAACAATGAGCCGCATCCCAATCCTGAGTCTGAATTTTTAATACTGTCCGGCGATATTCTAATTTTGTTTGGCAGTCATATGCAATTGGATAAAGCCATCCAAAACCTTCAAGAAGGCCCAAAAAACCTGCCTTAACCGGAAGTGTTTTCCTAATTTATGAAAAAAAATATAACACAGGCTGTGATTCTTGCCGCAGGGATGGGTGTGCGCTTGAAAGAGTTGAACAGAGGGATTCCAAAGGGGTTTATTTTATTAGATGATAAACCTATTATTGAGCATTCTATTGATGCTCTTTTGGCCTGTGGCATCCAAGATATTATTATAGTGACTGGTTTTATGGATCAGTATTATGAGAACCTTAGCGACCGATATCCACAAATACAAACCGTTCGAAACGAGAAGTACTCTGAAACCGGAACGATGTATTCCTTGTGGTGCGCTCGCCATCTTTTAAACACCGATTTCATTTTATTGGAATCTGATCTTGTATTTGAATCTAAAGCAATCAGTGAAATACTAGATTTTGCTTTTAATGATTCTATTTTGTTGTCTGGAAAGACAGAAGCCGGAGATGAAGTTTATGTAGGGGGGGATGGCGATAGGGTGAAACAAATATCCAAAGACAAAAAGACAGTCCAGTCAATTTTTGGAGAATTTATTGGGATATCAAAATTAAGCTATGTTCTCTACCAGGATATGATTTTAATCGCTGAAAAAAATTTCGATTCAAATCCCAACTTCAGTTATGACATGGATTGTTTTGTGGCCGTTGCGGAAAACAAACCTTTAAAGTTTTTGAAGATAGAAAATCTGTTATGGGCGGAAATTGATGATGTGTCCCAAATGAAAAGGGCGCAAAATGTATGGCAACAAATAAAAGTGCAGAAAGCTTGATTCCTAATGAGCGGCTAAGAATACTTATTCAAATTCGTATTCAGTTTTGGATGTCCATACAATTCGAATTGAATCGGGAAGCTGTGTTTCTTTATTGATAAAAGCTGTTTCTACCTGATCAGATGTCAGATTTTGTGCTGATTTGAGGTTGGCTCCAGAAAGGTCTGCATGGTTAAGGTAAGTGTTGTTTAAGTTGGCTCCTGAGAAATCACATCCTACAAGGTCAGCGGCAATAAGTTCTGAGTTGGTTAAATCAGCTCTTGCCAAATTTCCATTTGCAAGAAAAACCCCGGTTAAATTTACTTCGCTTAGGTTGGCATCTTGGAGGCAGGCATGGGTTAAATTTGCCCCTTCAATATTGGATTCTTTAAGATTCGCATGGCTAAAATTTGTGGCACTTAAATTTGCCTCAACCAGATTTGCCTGGGTTAAAATGGCATTAGAAAAATCTGCTTCTTTTGCCCTGCAGCGATATAAAACGGTTCGGTGAAGCTTTGCATTTTTCAGTGTTGCGCCACTTAAATCGGCTCCACAAAGGTCTGCTTCAGATAAATCAGATTCATCCAGGCATGCCTCAATCAATATGCCCTCACTGAGGTCGGCTTCCTGTAGTTGAGAGTTTTTAAGATCTGCGCTTTGAAGGCACTTTTTTGAATCTTCGGCTTTTTGTTTGTCGAAACCCATAAAATATGAATACCTGACTTTTAAGGAATAACAGGCTAAATCCAGTTTACCATTTCGTCAATAGACAGTTTAAAGATATTTAAGTGTATCCCTGCTTGAGACCGTGATAGGCTTTGGCAAAAAAATTTGAGGAATCAATGAAAACATTTTATATGAAGAAAAGTTTGATCGGTGTAATCCTGGTTTTTAGTCTGATTGTGACAACCGTAAGTCCTGCAGTTTCTGAAACAGATAAAGAAAAAGATATCAAAAAACTTTTAGAGGTGTCGGGCATATTGAGTCAGTTGAGCTATATGCAGGACACATTATTGAATTCGATATCAATGATGATCTCAGGTACTTTTCCTGAAGTTCCCGATGAGTTTTGGAAAGAGTTTAATCAATTGATTGGTGAAAGTGAGATGGATGATCTGGTCCAGCGCATTCTTCCGGTATATGAGAAGCATATGTCTCACGAAACGGTAAAAAAGCTTATTGAAATGTTTGAGACGCCTTTTTGGCAGGAATGGAAAGAGAAGATGCCGCAAATCAGCCGCGAGGCTGGGATCATTGGTAGCGAATGGGGTAAGGATATTTCTCAATCGGAGGCATTTAATAAAAAACTGGAAGCACTCGTAACAAAATACGATTTGGAAAAATTAAACCAGAAAAAATAAAAAACGGAGGCAGACTTATGTCTACCTCCGCTCTTTAGAAATATACTTTAAAACGCTAATGCCCTTTATGTGGGCTAGTGGACCCAACTTTCTCGGACGTATTTAACGACATCCCAGATTTCCTTATCTTTTAAGGTCTTTCCGTGTGCAGCCATTCCTGTTCCTGCTGACCCGTTTTTAATTACCCAGAACATTTGACCCGCTGAAACATTTTTCATAGTTTCAGAACAGGTAAAGTTGCGAGGATTGGGTTTCAGCGCTTTTCCAAGTTTGCCCATGCCATCTCCCTTATCACCATGACACATTTTACAGGCCAGAGGTTTTGCGCTTTTGTTATAAAGCTTTTTCCCGTTCGCTAAGTTAGCCTTGGCGGTCATGTCCTTCGAAGCGATGTTAGCAGGAGCGGCCTTGGTTTTCCTGGGCTGCGGACAGGCTGCCCAGGATGACGCTGCGAAGGCTAGAGAGATGATTGTTGTTGTTAGTATGATTCCATAACGTTTCATGATGATTCTCCTCTTTAAAAGTCTAGTTATTTAATAGCCAATTCGAAAGTTGAGTTTGCTTTTCCACCATCCTCAACCGTAATTTCCTGGGTTACTTGTCCTACATAGGGGTGCCATGCAGTGACTTTATATTTTCCGGCAGGCACATTTTGAATGGTGAAAGTCCCATCTTCCTTGCTGATGCTGTAATAAGGATTCCAAACGATTCTTGCATCTGCTTCCATATAGTTGTGTTGATCGCATTGCAGGAAGAAGTGTGAATCTTTTTTGGGTTTGAGTCTTTTTAAAGACTTGGTTACATCTGCAACAGAACCTTTAGAAGGCAATGGTTTGTTGAATAAGGTTTTCCTGTTGGCTCCTTTTACAGAATAGCCATGAGGATTGTGCAGAATATCATCGTCCAGATTTGTAACCGAGACCAATTTATCCTTTACTCCTTTTGGAGTTTTACGAATTACAGTAATTTTTGGGAAAATGTCGCATTGGTTGAAGTCGAAGTTTATTGTTTCGGTTGCCCAGGCTTTTCCTTTACTGATGTTCTCTATCAGGATCACCGCATTTTGCAGTTTTCCATCTTTAACCTGAACTTTTTGTCTAGGTCGAATTCCACCCTCTTTTGTGTCAGGATGAGTGGCACAAAATTCTGCATTTTTCCCTTTATTTAAATCTTCCATGATAGGAGGAGGTAACTCTCCTTTGAACATAACACTTCCAGAAATGCTTGCTCCGTTTGTGACTTGCATCTCCTCATACTTGGCTTTTTTAGCAAATGCAGTTGTGGTTACTGTCAAGGCAATTACACTGGTTAGGACTGCTAATTTTAGATGTTTCATGATCTTCCCCTTTTTTTAAGGTTTGAACGAGACCGGGAAAGGAGGCCCATCCCGGTCCCGAATGCGGCCTACGGGGAAGGCGTTTCGTTCGGCCGCTGCTTTAGTTTTTCTTGAGGTTAAACAGACGTGCCTTCCTTCCGTATCCTTAACCTTTAAATAGCAAAGGCTGTGCCATGAAAGAAAACCACTCGATAAAATCGAATAAGGCCTTTATTATTAAAGGGAAATAAATTCAGACCCAAAATTAGAAAGGTGAAGATAAGGCGGAGCGTCCTATATTGGGACGCTATATTCCCAGAATGGGATCGAAATGAGTGCCGAAATGGGATTAGTTGATCTTATATTTTTTTAGCATTCGGTAGAAGGTGCTGCGGCTGATACTAAGAGCTTTTGCGGCTTTTGGAATATGCCCCTCAGTTTTTTGAAGCGCTTGCTCAAGTGTCTTCTTTACCACATCGTGAAACGGGGTAATGGAATGGGTGGGGGTGTCATTTGATTCTTCAGCGACAACGAGTTTTTCATCGTCTTTTATTTCATCTCCTAAAATATCTTCAGGCAAGCAATCGATATCAATGGAGTCATAGGAAGTGGTGATCATTGCCCGGTAAATTGTGTTTTCCAATTGACGGATATTTCCGGGCCAGGAGTGGTTTTGTAAACACTGCATCGCCTCATCACTAATGGAACTGATTTGCTTGGACAGTTCACTTTCATATTTATTTAGGAAATGGTTACAAAGCAGGGGAATATCTTCTTTTCGTTCCCGCAATGGCGGCACTTCAATGGGAAAAACAGCGAGACGATAATAGAGATCTTCGCGAAACAAATTGTTTTTTATTAATGATGCAATATTCCGGTTGGTAGCGGCGACCACTCGAGTATGAACTTCGATTTTACGCGTGTCACCGACCCGCTCAAAACTTCTTTCCTGTAAAAAACGCAATAATTTGGCTTGCGTGGCGAGGCTCATTTCACCGACTTCATCTAGAAATAGTGTTCCGCCATTCGCTAGCTCTAGTTTTCCTGAGCGAGATTCGTTGGCCCCGGTGAAGGCGCCTTTTTTATAGCCAAATAATTCGCTTTCCTGAAGCGTTTCGGGGATGGCACCGCAATTAATGTCAATAAAGGGGCCGGCAGAAAAATGACTTCCGCGATGTACAGCTCGCGCTACCAGCTCTTTCCCCGTGCCTGTTTCTCCTAAAATCAGCACTCCGGCATTGCTCATTGCGACTTTTTGTACGTTACTCATTATTTCGGAAAGAGCCTGGCTTTTTCCGATGATATCACTATGGCCTTCCAGGCGTTCAACCTCTTTTTGCAGATGGAGAACCTTTTGTTTAAGGTGTTTTTGCTCCATCGCTTTTTCGATGCAGGTAAACAGACGCGGTTCGTCTATCGGCTTTAGAAGATAGTCGTAGGCCCCTAACTTGATCACTTCGACAGCGGTTTCTACCTTGTCCACACTGGTTAGCATGATCACAGGAATCTCAGGGTGAAGTTCTTTAATTTTTTTCAATGTTTCGATTCCATCCAGTCCGGGCATCATCACATCGAGAAAAACAAGTGAAGGTTTTTCATCCAGATTTTCGAGGAAAGACTTTCCATTATCAAAGTCACGAACGGCATGACCCTGATCTTCAAGAAGAGTTTTTGCAAGAAGCCTGAGAGGGGCATCGTCATCGACAATAAATATTAACTCGTTTGCCATTGCACCACTAAATTTAGAGTTGTTATAGAGAATTAATTGTAGCTCAAACGATTAAAAAAAACAGGGGTTAATA
>JABJCF010000507.1 GCA_018665625.1 Nitrospina sp.
CATTTTTTGCATTTGAACTTCATCGTCAGGTTTTGTTTTTCTTCTGGCATGATGCCATCTACCTGCACTTCCATTTTGACATCGCAAGGAATACAAAGGAATTTCATTACGCCTCCTAATAGGGAACTACTTTTTGATAAATTTTTCGATATTGTCAACCGTTTCAGCTATCGCTTTGCCGGTAACAGATTCTTTAAACTCGGTGAAGAAAAGTTGACCCGATTTACTTTGCGATACGCGTGTATCGAAAGGGATTTTACCTATATAGGGAATTTCTTTTCTTTCCGTTAACTTTTGTACGTCTTCGCCTTCAAATAGTTTACCTTCTTTTTCACAATGCGGGCAAACATAGGTAGCCATGTTTTCTATCAGGCCGATAATGGGCACGCCCATTTTGTTGTTCTTGGTGATAGATTTGGTCACGATATGCTGAGACAGCATGGAAGGGATGGTGATTTCTACCGCTCCTGCCAATTCTGGAATGAGAGACCGGATGTTGTCTATCCGATCACTTCCTGGAGGCATATCTATAAGCAGGTAGTCTAGCTCTCCCCAGTTGGTGTCTGCCAGTAGTTCGCGGATGGCTGTGGATTCCATAGTGCTGACCCATACGGCTGTAGCGTCGGCACCTTCGGTCCACATCACCGGTGTGTCTGCGGTTTTTAAAAGCATGTCCATAGACATGATTTTTATTCCCTGATAACCCTTTCCGGGTTCAATGCCATTGTCTTTAGTTTCCAGCTTTTGGTCGTTACCCACACCTAACAAATGACCGATGCTGGGTCCATTCAAATCTGCATCCAGTATTCCGACTTTATAGCCACGGTCTGCAAGGCATGAAGCCATATTGGCAGTGATGGAACTTTTTCCCACACCACCTTTTCCACTCATTAGAGCCACTTTATGTTTTATTTTGTCCAGGCGGGATCGTAGTTTCTCTCCCAGTTGGGTCACCTGTCCAATTATGTCTGATCCGCCATCGCCGACCAGATCTTCATAGGTTTTCATGAAAAAAACTCCTGAAATTGTGCTGAAAATTATTTTTATTTGATGCGTATTGGATTTTTAATAATAAAGGAAAACCCGCATATTTAAAAGACTTTCTTTGTTTTTAATGATTTTAGACCAACACGTAAAAATATATTTTTGTCTGTTATTGAAATTTAGGTTGACCTTATCCATTGGACTCATTTAAATTACAAGATTCATCAATGGTGATTCACCGTTGTGAAGCGGATCTCACTTAAATGGTATTGGAATGGATTTAACAGAAGAAGAAAAAGCATACATTAAGGAAGAGGAAACTCTTCTTGAGACCACTCTGGAATCTCTTTGCCAGCAGTTGCCACAAGTGCAGGCGGCGACGATCAATGCTAACCAGGCGGCTAGAGCGCTGACGAAGCAAGTGGTCAATGAGTGGAATGATGAAGAAAGACAACCTCTTATCTCTGATGAAGCGGTTGCACACTCCATTCTGGATATTCGCAAAAATAGCGACAAGGCATTGCTGGAATTGATTGAAGAGCCTTATTTCGGCAGGGTTTCAACTTTAGAAGATGATGGCAGTGAAGTTTCCTTCCTGATTGGTAAAAAAAGCAATATCGATGCGGGGATCGTGGATTGGCGGAATGGACCCATCGCGGCGCTGTATTTCAATTACAAGCAGGATGAAGAATTTTTCGAGGTCATCAATCAGAGAGAGCGTAGCGGAAAGATAAGGCTACGAAGATCCTTTAAAGTGGAAAACGGTCATTTGGTGCAGATAGATTCCCCCGAGGGCATTTTTCGTCGTAGCGAAACGGGCTGGGAAAAACTGGATGTGGATTCACAAATTGCGGCACACCGCTCTCGTGGTATGCATTCCAAAGAAAAAAGCCTACCCAGTATTCTATCTTTAATTACCAAAGATCAATTTGAGATGATCACTACCGACCCGGAACGCCCGGTGATCATACAAGGTTCTGCAGGTTCTGGTAAAACCACGGTCGCTCTCCACCGCCTGGCTTGGTTACTTCACGAAAATAACTCTCCGGTGAAAGCCGAAAAAACGCGAGTGATTGTAATGAATAAATCGCTGGCTGTTTATGTCAGTGCCACATTGCCTTCGATGGGTATTGAGGGCGTACAGACCACCACATTCAATAGTTGGGCCATGTCGATTATTCGAAAATCCGTTCGAGGCCAACCCTTTTTCAAGTTCTTGAATATCCCTTCTTTTGTGGAGGAGTTAAAGTTTTCTGAAGAAATTTTGAAAGCGCTTGCCGGTTGGGTTGATAAACAGGAACTCAATCTTGATGAAGAAATTAAAAAGCAGTTCGCAAGCCGCACCGCGCATCTGGATAATTGGATGAAGAGTAAGGGCAAGCCGCTTTTGCCTCGTTTGCGAGATTTTAGCCATGAGGTTAAGAACTCCAAACTTCCAGATGCTGAGAAACAGCAGAAACTAGGATTTATTAAGAAGCAGATTTCTAATTTGGAAGATTATTTACAGGATTTGTATAACCTGCTTTCTGACTCGGAACATCTGAAAAAATATTTGCCTGCTAACCCCAAGTTAGTTTCCAATCTCGAATATTTGAAACGTTTGACGGAGAAAAATCGACTTAAAAAGAATCTCGATTATTTTGATATGTCTCTGGTTCTGAGGTTGATCCAACTTAAAAATGGTGGCCTGCCAGATGGCAGTGGAGGAACCGTTTCTCTAGATCATATTGTCATAGATGAAGCGCAAGACTTTGGTCCTGTAGAGTTTGCAATAATGATGGGTGCGGTTAGTGATAAACGCCAGGTAACGATTGTGGGTGATGTCGCGCAGAAGATTCTGTTTGCAAGAAAGTTCATTGGTTGGAATCGAGTCGTTGAATATCTTGGTTTGGATGATGATGCAATTATTCAACTGGAAGTTTCATTCCGATGTACCGTTCCAATTATGACTCTGGCGCATAAAGTGGCGGGCGATCCTAAAAAGGTAGAGGGCAGGGCAGGTCCGGATCCCATTTGGCAGGAATCGGAAAACTATGTGGATCTGATAGAAAATCTTGCCGACTGGTCCCGCGGGCTGTTACGGGCCGATCCTTATAAACTTGTTGCGCTGATATGCCGGTACCCAAAGCAAGCTATGGAACTTAAGGAAGAAATGGAAGGCTATTTGCCCGGGGAAGTTCGTTTGGGACATAGAGACCAGTTTTCATTTGAGCCAGGTGTTCTTGTAACTAATATCCACCAGGTAAAAGGTTTGGAGTTTGATTCCGTTGCTCTGGTGGAACCGGATGAAGAAAATTACCCAGCGAAAAGAGAGGAAAGCCGCAATATGATTTATGTAGGTATCACTCGGACTCAGGAAGACTTGCTTCTCGCAACCATCCGTCCTTACTCTTCGGTTTTAGCGGGGCATTAATTTGGATAATTCCCTCCCTCTGACAAGGGGGGCGTGAAAAATATTTACGTTTTACTATTGCGAAAACAGGCGAGGGGATTATATTTAATTCTGAAGGTATTTGAGACCAATCCTTTAACAAAGGAGGTCGTTATAGAGACGGAAAATACACTGGAAGGCATTTGGGCCACTTTTAACAAAGGAGGTCGTTATAGAGACGGATAATCCACCATTGCATTTTAGTAAAACAAATTAAAAAATCCGTATATAAATATGGGTAGCCCGCCAAATAGGGTCGGGTAAAAAATAGAAAAAACGCGTTGAGTTGTTGCAACGCGTTTTTTATTTGTCTTGTCATTGCGAAGAGCCGAAGGCGATGCGGCAATCCAGAAAAGCTGAGCGGTTTGGTTTAGTATAATGGTTGTTTATTTGATTTAACCAGACGGAACCCAATATGCATGCAAGTTAGAAAATGAAAAAAAAATATCTTCTTTTAATTGAATATGAAGGCACGGCCTACCATGGCTGGCAGGTGCAAAAAAATGGGATTTCAGTTCAAGAGGTCGTGGAAAAGGCTCTGACTAAAATCACCAAAACCGAAACAAAGGTATTAAGTTCCGGGCGCACAGATGCAGGTGTTCATGCGGAAGGAATGCCGGCACAGTTTGTGACCGAATCGAAAATGAAACCGTTCCAATTCCTGTTTGCCTTAAATAGCCATCTTCCACTCGATATCACTGTTAGGGAAGTGCGCAAAGTTCCCATGGCATTCAATGCCCGTGGGTCTGCAAAACGAAAACTTTATCGTTACACTATTTTAAATCGTGATCATCCTTCGGCGCTTAATTATCGGCGCTCCTGGTTCATCCCTCATATTCTGGATGTTGCGGCGATGCGTAGAGCCGCAAAATATTTTGTAGGCAGGCACGACTTCACTTCTTTCCGGGCAGGCAACTGCAATGCCAAAACACCTATACGAAATTTGGACCGTGTGGAAATTTTTAAAGATGATGGTTTTCTAATTTTGGAGTTTGAGGGAAAGGGGTTCCTGAAACATATGGTGCGTAATTTAGTTGGAACTCTGGTTCATGTTGGAAGAAAAAGAATCCCCGCGAAAGAAGTTAAAACTATCCTCGAAGCCCGTAACCGGCAAGTCGCCGGTCCCACCGCTCCCGCTCAGGGACTTTGCCTTATTTATGTTAAGTATTAGCCTCTCATTTTTTTACCTTTGGAATTAAAAAGTTTGGCTTTGCAAGCGAAGAAGATTTTCTAATTTTTAAAAATTTTCTTGCATCGGAAAGCCCCAAGCAAACCTCAGTATAAAATTGGGAATTTCAATACTTTTTAACCGGTTCATACAAGGGAAACATCGGAATAATATAGGTATTGAGAAATATTTGGCTTGCGCTTATTTGGCGGGCTGTGCTATCGGTGCAGATAGGTTTGCTTAAGTTGGTTTGTCCATTTTATTTTTTATGTAGGTTTCTAAATATTATGTAAAAGGAAAGGCAATAGTATTTTCGAAGAGCATTTGTTAAAAAATATTGGTTGCAAATAACAGGAGGCGTTTTGGTAAATTTAAATGATGAGTTGGGTTTTTCCAGACAATTAGTTAGAGACCTGACTATTGCAGAACTACGGGTTAATCAAAAGGTTACTGCTTCAGAAGTTTTCCTCACAATTAGAGAGGAAGAAATTCTTTTCCTGGTGGCATCTGGTGAAAACAATAAAGATATCGCACGAGATTTATATTTGAGTCCTCATACCGTCAGGGGTCATTTATCCAGTATATTCAGAAAAATTAACGTTAAAACCAGACTGCAGGCAGCAATGTGGGTTAGTAAGTATCTTGAGTTTGTTGGAAGACGCCTAAGTAAAATTATCTAGTTCCCCTTAAAAACAGTACATTCGTACTATATCCGACTAGGCCAAAACCTTATAGGATTCCTGTGTCTATTTGAAGACATTATTCTCCAAATAGAAAATAAAAGAGGGAGGTTTGGAAATCCCACCTGATCTAATTATAGAGGGTGGCCTCCTGAAATATTTCTTATAGGAATCCTGATGGGGCTGGCACGCACAAATTTCCTGATTATAAATGCAGCTTGGCTGTTACTCCTTTTCAGTACCCCTCTTTATGCTGGCAACAGTATTGTTGCCATTCCCTTATTCGACTCAGAAATAATTCCCCAAAAAAATATTCCTCAATCTTTTAACTCAAGCGGAAAAACTAGATTGCAATTGGCTTCTATTAGCATCGACGGGGATAAAGATGATGATAAAGATAAGGACAGAGAATGTGAAAGAAGGAACTACCGAGGAAAGTGCAAGCCTATAAAAAAACTAAAAGTGAGAAACCTGCATAAACTCCAGTTTGGGGAAACCGCACCCAACCGAAGTGGGGGAACAAGAGTGGTCATCGAGCCCAGGACAGGAAGTAAAAAAGTTTTTAAGGGAGTTAATTTGGGAGGCGAACATGGTCCCGCCGAGTTTGAATTAAAAGGGCAACCCAATAAAAGATTTGTCGTTGATATTCCTGAAAAAATTGTTTTGCAGGGTAAAGCAGGCAGAGGGCCCAGGGTTTCCAAATTTACCGCTTACCTCGCTTCCAACAATCGCTCAAAGCACTCTAAAAAGAGGAAAAGACAGCTGATCGGTCATTTGGGGCGTGACGGAAAAGCAAAGCTTTTGATTGGCGGGACTTTGTTTTTGAAAAAGGGACGTATGACGGGAAAATTTAAGGCGCCGTTTGATGTGTTTGTCGAATATCTACCTTAGCTTGATGAGCTTTGTTGGAGGGCGTGGATTTAGGAGGTTCATTTTTTTATTCTTGGCGGTGACGTTCTTGTTTCCGTTGGGGGCGCGAACCATCGATGCGGGAACCTCATCAGCTGCCGGAAATGCAACAGCAGAAGTAAGCCCTCCGGTAAAGTTCAAACTGACAAATGAACTTGATTTCGGAAATATTCGGCCGGGAAATTTCGCTGGGACAGTGGTGATCACTCCGCATAACAGACGTTTTGCTACGGGTGGCGTGAAGTTGAGAGGGTCACGCAGAGTTTATGGGAAAGATAAAGACAGTGATAAAGAAAGGAATAAAGGCAGAAGCCACGGCCAATTTAGTCGGGCCAAGTTTAAAGTCTCAGGCTTACCTAATACCTTCTTCACAATTAAATTGGTAAGTTCTCCTGCTCTGCTAAAGAAAGGTCGGCGCTCGGTTCGCAGGAAAAAAAGTTTGGAGATTACGCAGCTTAAAAGTTTTAGCGTCACACAAAATCGTGAAGCTCGGATGGGGCGGTTTAATGCAGAAGGCAAAGACACCATTTATGTGGGGGGCACCCTTCAGGTTCCCGCCCGTGCCAAAAAAGGAAAGTATGAAGCTGAGGTTACGATTTTTATAGATTTTTGATTTCCTCTTATATTCAATTTGAAAATCAGAAGTGAGAAATGAATACAAAAAATAGGTTGAAAGTTGCAATAGCAGTTCTTTTGATGCTTGGCATGAGCGCATCAAGTGCTATGGCTGCGAGCACCACTGGAAAGGCCGAGGCTTCAGTGGTAGAGCAAATTAGTATTTTCCAACTTACGGAATTAAGTTTCGGCACGATGCTGCAAAGTAATACGGGTGGAACGATTTCTCTCACGCCTAAGGGAGACGCCACTTCTTCTGGTGTTCAGCTCGTTTCTGGAACCCAACGTGCAGTTTTCCTTGTCATTGGTGACTTTAATCGGGCTTACACCACAACATTGGACCCGTCAGTCGACTTGATCGGACCGGTTGGAGCTACCCCTATGAATGCCACTCTTACCAACGATAACGACGGGGTTTTTTTTCAAGGCGAGGGAGTTCCAATACTAGGAATAGACGAATTATTTATTGGCGGAACGCTCACTGTAGGGCGCAATCAGATTCCAGGTGTTTATAGCGGAACTTATAACGTCACGGTGGATTATTAAGATAAATAAATCGCATAGTGCGGTGAATTTTATTTGTAACCTGAGGTAAAGGAGTAAGAAATGAATGCAGAAAATAAATTGAAAGTTGCAATAGCAACTCTTTTGATACTAGGCATGAGCGCATCAAGTGCTATGGCTGCGGCCACTACTGGAACGGCCGAGGCTTCAGTGGAAGAGCAAATTAGTATTTCGATTTCCAAGGAATTAAGATTCGGTGAGCTGCTCCAAGATAATTTCGGTGGAACGGTTACTCTCAAGCCTGGGCCGAGTAATAACACGACCTTTTCTGGTGTTAAGCCCGTTATTGGATCTCAATTTGGATCTCAATCTGCACTATTTATTGTGTCTGGGGATGCTAATCGGGCTTTCACCACAACGGTGGACCCGTCAGTCGACTTGACCGGACCGGATGGATCGGCTCCTATGAATGCCACTCTTACCAACGCTAGCGACGGGGTTCTTGACGCATTTCAAAATGCCAATGTCTTTATTGGCGGAACGCTCACTGTAGGGGGCAATCAGACTATAGGTGCCTATACCGGAACTTACAACGTCACGGTGGATTATTAAGGTAGATGGCTTTTTGAAATTGTAAATTTGAGAATAGAAGTGGGTTGCCCATGATTTTTGAATGGTCCACCAAAAATTAATTGATAACAGAAAATTTATGCCGGTAACAGGTCCACAGCCTGAAGGATGTGAGAAAAACTTAATGAACCTCATGGGGTGGTTCATTCCATTTGTAACCAGATAATACAGGAGTGGGAAATGAATACAAAAAACAGGTTGAAAGTTGCAATAGCCGCTCTTTTGATGCTTGGCATGACCACCTCGAACGCCATGGCCGCCAGTGAAATTGGGACGGCTGATGTTAGAATTGCGGAGCGGATCACCATTGACAAAAAAGATGATTTAAGTTTTGGCGGCATGCTCCAGAGCGGTTCGGGCGGAACGATAACTGTTTCTGCTGAGGATGGAACTTTGACTTCTTCAGGGGTTCAGACGTTAACCCCTTCTACAGGCTCACGCGGAAGATTTTTTGTGAATGGTCAGCAAAATCGAACATATAACACTACGTTGGATTCTACAGTCACCTTGATCGGTCCGCCAACCTCAAACTCTATGACCGCCAGTCTAACCAGCGATAACAACGGGGTTTTTGGTATCTTTGGATTTGACAATGTGTTCATTGGCGGCACGCTAGATGTCGGGGTAGATCAGGCTCCGGGTCTCTATACCGGAACCTTTAACATCGCGGTGGATTTTTAAGGTGAGATTTGTATCTAGATGATCGTGAAAAAAAATGAATCGCATGGTGCGGTGCATTTTATTTAAATCTAAGAATCAGGAGTGAGAAGTGAATACAAAAAATAAGTTGAAAATTGCAATAGCAGCTTTTTTGATGCTTGGCATGAGCGCATCAAGTGCCATGGCCGCCAGTGATACTGGGACGGCTGAAGCTACGGTGGTGGAGCAGATCACTATTAGCAAAACTCAGGATTTGGGTTTTGGTGGCATGCTCCAGAGCGGTACGGGCGGTACGATTATTATTTCGCCTACGGATGGGGCCGTGACTCCATCGGGAGTGCAGACGACAGGCGCTACAGCAACACGTGGAGAATTTTTTGTGAATGGAGAGGATGGTCGGTCTTACAGCACAACGCTGGACGCGTCAGTCGACTTGACCGGGCCGGTTGGAGCTACCCCTATGACTGCCACTCTTACCAAAGATAACACCGGCGTTATCTTTGGAGGTGACATTCTTTTTATTGGCGGAACGCTTAATGTAGGGATCAATCAGGCTCCAGGTGCTTATACCGGAGCCTTTAATGTCACGGTTGATTATTAAGATAAATAGATTTTCGATAATGAATCGCATAGTGCGGTCCATTAAATTTTTAAACTGAAAGTAAAGGAGTGGGAAATGATTTCAAAAAATATGTTGAAAATAACCATAGCAGCTCTCTTGACATTGGGTTTTGGTGCCTCGAACGCCATGGCCGCCAGTGATACTGGGACGGCTGAAGCTACGGTGGTGAAGCAGATTACCATTAGCAAAACTCAGGATTTGGGTTTTGGTGGCATGCTCCAGAGCGGTACGGGCGGTACGATTACTATTTCGCCTGCAGATGGGACCGTGACTCCTTCAGGAGTACAGACGACAGGCGCTACAGCCACTCGTGGAGAATTTTTTGTGGATGGCGATCCTAATCGAGCTTACACCACAACGTTGGACCCCACAGTCACATTGTTTGGTGGATTTGGAGCAAGCCCTATGACCGCCGATCTCACCCAAGATAGCAATGGAGCTCTTATTCTCTTTGGGTCTGATGTCATATTTATTGGAGGCACGCTCAATGTTGGAGTTAACCAGAGTCCAGGTGCTTATACTGGAAGTTTTAACGTCACAGTCGATTATTAGAATGGGCTGAATTTTAAAATGTCTGGATTTGATTTTAGGAGTGGAATGTCCATGATTTTGGATGTTCCACTTCTTAGTTTTTTAATTCTGTGATCCCATCTCTATTTAAAGGGTTGGGAATTTTGTTTCGGAGGAAGGGCTCATGAAAGTCGTATTGGGTTTGTTTGATTCAAGCTTTTATTTTAAAGAAAAGGGGGGTCACCGGTGGATAGCTTTTTTATTGATGGCCTTGGTTTTTCTTTCTCCTGTTTTAGTCGTTGAGAAATCTGCGGGTCAAGGACAGAGTGGCCTTCAAGTTATTCCCACTCGAATTGTATTTGAAGGACGAAAACGCAGTGCCCAGGTGAATTTGATTAACCAGGGAACCAAAGCTGCTACCTACCGTGTTAGTTTTAAAAATATGCGGATGAAAGAAGACGGAAGTTATGAAGATGTTAAAGGTGCTCTTCCCGATGAAAAATTTGCTGAGGATCTCATACGCTATTCCCCTCGCCAGGTTGTCGTTCCGCCTGGAGAGTCCCAGACCGTGAGATTGATGTTGCGAAAAAAGCGCGATCTTCCGGCCGGAGAGTATCGTTCTCACATGTTGTTCCGCGCCATTCCACCAAAAAATACGGGAGAAGACATTGAGTCTCTGGCTGGTGGAAAGGGAGAGATCAGCATTCAATTGATCCCGATATTTGGCCTGACTATTCCCGTCATTGTTCGCCATGGTAAAGGGACAGCAACCGCCGCGATGGGAGATCTTAAAATCAATGAGCCAGAAAATCCGGGTGATTCCTCCACGATTTCCTTGAGCATTAATAGGCAGGGAGAGAGATCTGTTTTTGGCGATATGATTGCCAGGTTCAAACCCGAAAAGGATGGAGAGGAATTGGAAGTGGGTCGTGTGAACGGGATTGCCGTTTTTACCCCGAATAAAAAGCGGATTGTAAATTTTAATTTGACTCCGCCAGAAGGAGTGGAGTTGAAACGTGGAAACTTGCATGTCGTGTACAGGCAGGGCCAGGCTGAGGGCGATAAGATATTTGCCGAAAAACAGTTGCGAATTCCCTGAAACGGAATCAGAAGTTCTGTTTAATGCAGTTCACGGCAATCATTTTTATTTTTGGTGTTTTACTGGCGTTTGGAGTTGTATCACCGTATTCGGTAAAAGCAAAAGGGATAGCTGGCCCTGAAATTTCAACTCAGAATAATAATCAGACTGCGTCTGTAAATTCTGCGAAAGACGAGGAAAGTCAGAAAAGCGTTTTTGATCCTGCCAAGGCAGAGTTGCTGATTCTTGAGTTTCGTTACGGCCGGTACCTTTTGAGCGATGGAATTATTGGCTATCTCCATCGCGGTGGGTTGTTTCTGCCTTTAGGTGAAGTGGCGCAAATGCTCGACTTAGCCATTACCGTTGATCCCGAAGCAAAGAAGGCAGACGGCTGGGTTCTAGAAGAGAATCGGCGATTTGCTTTGGATGTTGCACGGCGTGAAGTTGTTTCCAAGGGAAAGCCAGGGAGTTTTGATCCCAACCTTGTGGTTACTTATCCCGAAGATATTTTTGTAGACAGCACCTTGCTGGCAAAATGGTTTCCAGTAGATTTTGAGTTTGATCTCTCCACATTACTCGTTACGGTTACCTCGGTAGAATCCCTTCCCTTTGAAGACCGTTTGAAGCGTGAGGAGGCCCATGCCCGTCTAGGGGCAGGAACAGGTGAGAAACTAAATTATTTGCGTAAGGAACCTCCCTATAGCCTCTTCAGTTGGCCTTCAATCGATTCCAGTCTTAATTTAGATTACGATAATGGTACAGATAGAATAGGCATGAATTCCAGCACGCTGGTCAGTGGCGATTTTCTTTTTATGCATACAGACTTGTTTGTTGACGGCAACAAAGAAGATACCCTCACCAATCTTCGTTTAATAATGGGACGGCAAGACCCTTTTGGACAACTTTTTGGCCCTTTGCATATTAGCGAGTTTTCTATGGGGGATATCTTTAGTCCGCAGATTCCTTTAATTGCTGATAGTAATTCAGGTGCCGGGTTTCAGGTTTCCAGCTTCCCACTGCTTCATGAATCCGAGTTTGACCGCATTAATCTTCGTGGAGAACTATTGGTAGGGTGGGAAGTGGAGTTGTATAGAAATGAGATACTGCTTAATGCCCAAACCACTCCCAATGCGGATGGGCGTTATGAATTTCTGAATGTGCCCCTGTTATTTGGATCCAATGTAATCCGGCTGGTGTTCTATGGTCCACAAGGACAAAAAAAAGAAGAAGTCCAAAGGTTAAATGTGGGAAAGGATCAAGCACCCCCTGGGAAAAATTATTTTCGCTTTGCTACGACCTTTCAAGATAAGGATTTGTTTGAAGTCGGGAATGAAGAAAACATAGTTCCAGGTAAGGGAGATGGTAAAGCGCGATATATTGCCGAATTTCAACACGGAGTAAACCGCTGGCTATCCCTGGCGGGTAATTTTGCCAGTTTGCCATTAGAGGATGGGCGGCGCTATTTTAGTACGTTGGGTTTAAGGTCAGGGCTTTTGGGTGCTTCAACGCGGGTGGACTTGACCAAAAACGATATCGGGGGGACGGCTTTGGAGGCAGCGGTGCTGACGAACCTGCAAGGGCTTAACATTTTTATGGAGCATACCCGGTTTTTTGATTTTCAAAGTGAGAGGGAAGACAACCTGTCAGACCCAGTTGATAGCCGTAGTAAAGTGCGCTTAGATAGTTCGATTCCAACCTGGGGAATATTCCCGCGCATTCCCTGGTCGATAAAAGGTGAAATTGAAAAGAGGGAGTCTGGTGTGGATCAGATTGAACTCACCAATCGCCTTTCAGCATTTCTGTTTAATTTTTCAGCTTCTAATACTTTGGGTTGGTCTCTGATCCGTGGGGGAGAAGCCGAACCGGTCACGACGGGAACAGGTGCTTTCCAGTTGAGTGGACGCCTTTGGAAGGTGCCCCTGCGCGGTTCTCTGGATTATGAGATAAAACCCAAAGCTGAATTGACCAGTACCTCCATTTCCAGTGATTACCGGTTGGACCAAGATTTTAGTGCAAGTTTGGGATTGAACCGTCAACTCAATGGGGATGAGTTGACAACTTATAATGCGGGACTCAACCGTCGCTTCAAAACTTTTGCTATTGGCATCGATGGAACTTATAACGATGACGGTGCATTTTCCATTGGAACTTCTATTACTTATAGTATTGGCCGTGAACCAAGAAAAGGAAGTTGGGTAACCAGTTCTGACCGTTTGGCAAGATCAGGAATGGTTTCTGCCCGTGTGTTCCTGGACGAAAATAACAATCAGATTTTTGATAAAGGGGATGAGCCTCTAAAAGATGTTAAATTTCGTTCAGGAAGCCGAGATCAAAAAACCGATAAAGACGGATTTGCATTGTTGACAGGGCTGAGTAGTAACCGTCCTAGCTCAATAGTTCTGGATATCGCAAGTTTGGAAGATCCCTTTTGGGTTCCTTCGCGCGCAGGGTACGAAGTAGTGACCCGACCGGGGAAGCCCATTCTTTTGGACTTTCCAATTACACCCACTGGAGAAATTGAAGGAACCGTATTTTTGATTTCTGGTGATTCCCCTAAAGCGGTCTCCAACGTACAGTTGCAACTCGTCAACGCCAAGCAGAAAGTAATCCAAACAATCAAGAGTGAGTTCGATGGTTTCTACCTGTTCCAGATAGTTCCGCCGGGAAAGTATTGGATCCGCATTTCTCCGGAACAGATCAAAAGGCTGGGGCTAAAAAATCCGGAACTACAAGAAGTGAATATAAAAGGAGAAGAAATGATTTTAAGTGGTATGGATTTGTTCCTCGAACAAGTCAAAACTGAATGAAACTTTTAAACTGTTTTTTCAATTCTATTCCTTGTCATTCGTCAGAAAGTTTTTTGCCAGTTGGATTAAATATTTTGAAATGGCCCATGTCACGTTTTGCCATGGCATATTTTAGCGAGGTTCTCAGGACTCCCATTCCATAAGTGACGCTGCGGCTGAAACTGATCGAGGATGCATCGTCAAAATAGAGTGCGGGGCAGGAAACTTCCCCCACCTCGAATCCGAAATAGAGGGTTTGGCAAAGCATCTCATTATCAAACACAAAGTCATCTGAGTTTTCCAATAGTGGAATTGCTTCCAAAACCCTGCGACTGAACGCCCGATAACCCGTGTGATATTCAGAGAGTTTTTGCTGAATTATTGTGTTCTCGGTAAATGTTAAAAACCGGTTGGACGCATATTTATAAAACGGCATCCCACCCCTCATTGCTTTGTTTCCGAGGATGCGTGAACCAATCACAGCATCAAATATGCCTTCTGCGATCATGGATGCCATTGGGGTGATGAGTTTCGGGGTGTACTGATAATCTGGGTGCAGCATGATGACGATATCGGCACCATGGTTCAGAGCTTCTTGATAACAAGTTTTTTGATTGCCCCCATAGCCCTTGTTTTCAGTATGAACAAAGGTTTTAATTCCCAATCCTTTTGCCACTTCTACGGTTTGGTCGTGGCTGGCATCGTCCGTTAAAATAACTTCGTCTACGATATCTTTAGGAATTTCATCGTAGGTTTTTTGCAGGGTTTTTTCAGCGTTGTAGGCGGGCATTACAACGCAAATTTTTTGACCATTTATCATAATTGTGTAGATCGTAAATTGTATTCAATTTTTTTAAGTTCGGCGGCTATGATAATGCAAAAATAAAAATTTACAACTTACTTTAACCCGCTTGCGTTTACGCATTGTAATATTACCGCTGGTTTGGGATACTTGGCAAAAATTATGATTCAAGAGGAGATTTACCGTAGATATGAAAACTGAATTCAATATTGCTGTTTTTCCGGGAGATGGTATTGGACCTGAGGTGGTTGCAGAAGCCATAAAAGTTCTAAAAATTATCGAGTCTAAGCTCGGTTTGAAAATTACCTTAAGCGAAGCTCCGGTGGGAGGGGCAGGTTATGAGGCTACGGGGCACCCTTTACCGGATGCCACCCTGGATATAGCCAAAAATGCCGATGCAGTATTGCTGGGGGCTGTGGGTGGACCCAAATGGGAGACTATCGATTTTTCGTTACGTCCAGAGCGAGCCTTGTTGGGCCTGCGTTCCAACCTGGGGCTTTATGCCAATTTGCGACCGGCGCAAATCTTTCCCGCTTTGGTCGATGCATCTACTCTGAAGAGAGAAGTAGTAGAAGGATTAGACCTTCTGGTCGTTCGCGAGTTGACGGGGGGTATTTACTTTGGAGAGCCTCGGGGAGTGGGCACAAACGATAAAGGAGAACGCCATGGTTTTAACACATTGGTTTATTCCGAGCCTGAAATTGAAAGAATATCCAAAATTGCTTTTGATGTGGCGAGAAAAAGGAATGGCAAAGTTTGCTCTGTAGATAAGGCTAATGTGCTAGAGGCTACCGGATTTTGGCGTGAGGTGGTTACCAAACTTCATTCCCAATATTCTGATATTGAGCTTTCGCATATGTATGTCGATAACTGTGCGATGCAGTTGGTTCGAAACCCCAAACAATTTGACGTTATCCTGACCACAAATATGTTCGGCGATATTTTAAGTGACGAGGCTTCTATGTTGACAGGGTCTATTGGCATGTTGCCTTCTGCAAGTCTCGGTGAAAAATACGCGATGTATGAGCCTATTCATGGCAGTGCTCCTGATATTACTGGCAAAGAATTGGCGAATCCATTGGCTACGATTTTGTCTGTTGGAATGTTGTTCAAATATTCCCTGGATAAAGAAGAGCCAAATGCCTGGATAGAAAAGGCTGTGGAATCTGTATTGGGGCAGGGAATGCGTACAGCAGACATTATGTCAGACGGAATGAAACAAGTTGGAACCCGTGAAATGGGGGATCTGGTAGCAGCAGAATTGGAGAAAATGAATTGATCGGGAAAAAGGAAAAATACAATGTTGCCATAGCAGGTGCTACTGGTGCTGTCGGAAGAAAAATGCTGGAAATTCTGGAGGAGAGGAACTTTCCTGTAGAACGGCTTAAACCTTTGGCTTCGGCTCGCTCTGCTGGAATGGTGCTGGACTTTAAAGGGGAGAAAATTACGGTCGAAGAATTGAGGCAGGATTCTTTCACTGGTATGGATATCGCCCTGTTTTCTGCTGGCGCTGGGATTAGCCGGGAGTTTGCGCCTTCGGCGGTAAAATCTAATTGTGTTGTTATAGATAATAGCAGTGCATATCGCATGGAGCCTGATATTCCACTGGTAGTCCCAGAGGTGAACCCAGAGGCCATTGGAGAGGAACCCGGAATCATTGCCAACCCAAACTGTTCGACTATTCAAATGGTGTTGGCACTGAAACCAATCCATGAAAAATTTAAGATCAAACGGGTGGTGGTCTCCACTTACCAATCCGTTTCAGGTTCGGGTCAAAAAGCCATAGATGAGTTAAAAAATCAAACCCAGGAGTTGCTGAACGGAGGTGTTGCCTCACCTAATGTATATCCTCATCAGATAGCATTTAACTGCTTGCCTCATATAGATATTTTTCTGGATAATGGTTACACCAAGGAAGAGATGAAAATGGTCAGCGAGACTCAAAAAATTCTCGGTGATAGCTCAATCCAGGTATGCCCGACAACCGTCCGCGTGCCGGTTTTTTATTCTCACTCTGAGGCATTGAATGTTGAGACAGAAGGCCCAATCACAGCTTCGGCGGTTAGACAGCTTTTGTCAGAGCAGCAAGGCGTCTCAGTAGTCGATGACCCTCAGAATAATAGCTACCCTCTGGCTATTGCAGGGGAGAATAAAGATGAAGTTTTTGTAGGCCGAATTAGGGATGATATTTCCCGGGACAGGGCCGTCAACTTTTGGGTTGTTTCTGACAATTTAAGAAAAGGTGCGGCCCTCAATGCCGTTCAAATTGCAGAACTGCTCATTACGCGTTGAACCCATTTCTTAGATTTCCACAGATTTCGCTTCCTCACTTGACATTGAATGCCCATAAGTATATAAAAACATAGTGCCTTAGGGAATTTTGGCAGCTTTTTTTTGTGAAAATAAACTTAATAGGACATTTGTTATGGCAGAAGAACCCGGAACTGAAAATCCCCGTGGTTCAGCAGGTGGGCAAAGCCCGGAAATTCCTGCTGGCTTTAATTCCAAAGAGTTTATGGAGTTGATCAAGCTCGCTTCTCACGAGCGCAAAAATCTCCAGCTTCTGGTTGAGTATTTTGAAAAGAAATCAGAGGAAATGGATGAAAGAAAACAATTCTTTGACCAGATGAGCGGTCAAGTTCCCGACACCCTTCGCAAACTGGATACGTTGAATATACGTTTTGAGGAAATCAAAACATTTGATGTCCGCATTCGCGATTTTCAACTCATATCTAAAGAACTGTCCTCCAACTACAATACCCTGAAAAGAGAGCTGGACGAATTACATTTGCTCAATGAGCATGTAGACCAAAAGACCAAAAGCCTGAACCAGCAACGCGTCATTGTCGAAAAAGCTAATGAAGATGCGGGGCGCCTGAATGTTCTTGTTTGGGATATGGATTCCAAGGTCAAAAAGATTCGTGAAGAAGCAAAGCTAATAAAATCGGCCGATCACAACGTAAATCGTCTTGAGCATATGTTGGATAGTGTTTCAAATCAGGTTCAGGATGTGGTCAATATGAAAGGTCTTCTCAAAACCGCCTCGGGGAAAATAGAGGTGATGAGAGACACGCTTTCGGAGTTGGATAGTAAATACGAAAGAATTAAGCAAGACAAAGACGCAATAGAAAATCATACGCGCGATACCGAAGAACTGAAATATGTTCTGTCAGAAGTGCAGGGGGATTACGAAAATCTGTTGGGGCAAAATCACATGATTCGAGAGACTCAGGACTCTCTCAACAGTTTGATGCAACAGATTAGTGAACTGAAAATAGAATCGAAAAACATTTCTGTAAAAAATGAAATGATTCGTAGCATTACCGGGCGTTTGCGAGAGTTGGACTCGATATCTGTTGATGTTGAAACAAAGATTGTTCGAATTCAGGATGAAAAGGCAATCATTGAAAAGACAGAAGAGAAAATCCAAAAACTGAATTCATTCCTCATCGATAATCTCAGCAACAAGATGAAGCTCCTAAAAGATGAGATGAAGGTAATCGATGATGCCAACGAAAGGATGAGTCGGTTTAATGTCATGGCTGAGGAGGCTGAACAAAAAGTTCAGCGTTTGGATCAGGACCTGGCCAAAATTGACACCATCACCGACACCTTGAAACAGGTCGGAGTTCTAAACGAGTCTACCCAGCAGCAGATGGATGAAATTATCCGAAAGCAGCAGTTGGTAGACCAGGTAGATAAGAAGGTTAATGACTTAAGTTCCATGGTGATCAGTCTGGATGTAAAAATGGAAACTCAGATGCAAAGAAAAGCCCTGATAGAAAAAATGGAGAAGAAGGTTGATGGGCTCGATTTCTTCATCGAAGAGGCCAATATTAAGATCGCCAAGGTAACAAAAAAGATAGATTTTCTTGAAAAGATTGATCAGAAACTGGAAGATTTAAAATCCATGGCTAACTTGGTCGAAGAGAAAATTTTAGATTTGGCGAAGGAAAAAGCCGCGATTGATGATCAAGAAAAACGAATGAATAATATTTCATCGAAATTAAGCATTCAGGAAATCGAATTGCGTACTCGATTTAAAGAGGTTCAGGAAGCTAAAGATGAGATCGGAAAAATTGATCAGATCAGGAATGAGCTTGGACAGGTCACCACCAATTTCGAAGAAAAAGTCGAAGAGCTCAACAAAGAGTCAGCTCAAGTAAAGAAAACAGAGGATAAACTCCAGGAATTGGATGCTTTAATGAAAGACCTGAGAGCGCGTCAGGAAAACCTGGATGAAAAGCAAGAGTCCATTTTGGAAGTAGAGAAGAAAATGGATCACTTGAACAATATTCTTGAGAGGACTGAAGCTCGCATTGTTAAAGTGACCAGCAATGAAGAAAAAGTTAAGAAAACTCAACAAGCTCTTGGCGAACTTGAGGTGGTTATCAATCGGACGAATGTCGAAAAAGCTAGAATTGATAAAGAACGAGATAATCTGGATAAAATAAACCTGAATATTGAAAAGCTTACAACTATCACTGAAGATGCAGAATCAAAAATTGATATTTTGAATAGCAAGATCAATGTTTTGGATGATGTCGATAAGAGATTGAGCATGTTGAATCTTCTCGCCGAAGACGTGAATGTCAAGGTTCAAAATCTCAAGAAGGAAGAAACGATAATCACTAAAGCAGGTGAACAAATAACGGAATTAAAGTTTTTATTAAGTGAAGTGGAAAATAAAAAGAATAACCCCGGTTGATCTAGGTTTTTTGGGGAAGAGAGTTCGATAGTTCTCTATTTCTCCTTAGTCTCCTGTTTTCATATAGGGTAGCCATCCTGTTGAATCAAACTCAAATATTTAAAACTCCAGAAAAATCTAAAGGATACTTTTTTATCTAAATTTATTCTTCTATCAAAAAGGATTGTTAATGTCGGAAAAAATTATTGGTGTGATAGGCGGTAGCGGCTTGTACCAGATGGAAGGGCTTGATGTTACCGATAAAATTGCAATCGATACACCCTATGGTTCGCCCTCTGATGAAATTATTATCGGTACCTTGCGTGGAAAAAAATTGGCTTTTTTACCCCGTCATGGGGTGGGTCATTTTATCCCCCCATCCGAGATAAATTTTAGGGCTAATATTTTTGCTATGAAAAAACTGGGTGTGCAAAAAATTATTTCCGTAAGCGCAGTGGGTAGCATGAAGGAAAAATATCCTCCGGGCCACTTTGTAGTGCCCGATCAATTTATTGATAGAACCCATCAGCGTATCAGTACCTTTTTTACCAAGGGAATGGTTGGGCATGTAAGTTTGGCAGATCCTATTTGCGGTGCAACAGCGGATGCTCTTTTTAATGCTGCTGAAAAGGCCGAGGCAATCGTTCATAAGGGAGGGGTCTATATTTGTATTGAAGGGCCACAGTTTTCAACTCGTGCTGAATCCAATGTTTATCGACAGTGGGGAGTTGACGTTATCGGAATGACAAACGTAACAGAAGCTAAGCTCGCCCGTGAAGCAGGTCTTTGCTATTCCACTTTGGCTTTGGTAACGGATTTTGATTGCTGGCATATAGAAGAAGAGCCTGTAACCTTGGAAGCTGTTCTTGAGATCATGCACCAAAATGTGGAAAGGGCACAAAAGGTTATAAACGAACTGGTTCCTTTAATGGATAAAATAGATTCTTGTGGGTGTGCGGATGCTGCCAAGCAAGCAATTGTGACGGACCCAAAAAAGATCCCAGAAAAACTTAAAGAAGATCTTTCAATTTTATTTGGATAATTAAATGAAAAAGGACAATTCCAGCCTGTTATTTTCAAGGGCTAAAAAAGTAATGCCGGGAGGAGTGAATAGTCCCGTGCGCGCTTTTAATGCAGTAGGTGGGGAGCCACTATTTATTAAAAGTGCACAAGGTTCAAAAATTACGGATGTCGACGGGAATGAGTTCATTGATTACGTTGATTCCTGGGGACCTTTAATTTTTGGACATGCCCACCCAAGCATTGTTGAAGCCGTTACGCGTCAGGCAGAGTTGGGTACCAGTTATGGTGCATCGACCGAGCTTGAAATAGAACTTGCCGAAAAAGTGGTGAATGCTGTTCCCTCTATTGATGTAGTTCGTATGGTCAATTCCGGTACAGAAGCCGTAATGAGTGCCTTAAGACTGGCAAGAGGTATAACCGGGCGGGATAAAATTGTAAAGTTTGAAGGATGTTATCATGGACATGGTGATAGCCTTTTAGTAAAGGCCGGTTCGGGTTTGGCATCACTGGGTATTCCAGATTGTCCGGGGATTGTTTCAAGCCTTGCAGAAAAAACCTTGAACCTTCCTTTTAATGATGCGGATTCCGTTCGCGAGTTATTTCAGAAGCAGGGCAGTGAGATTGCGGCTTTAATTGTTGAACCTATTGCTGGGAATATGGGGGTCATCCCACCTAAGCCTGGTTTTTTGGAAACCCTTCGGGAAGAGACGAAAAAAGCGGGTGCGCTCTTAATATTTGATGAAGTGATTACAGGATTCAGAGTATCTTTGGGAGGGGCGCAACAGATTTTTGGTGTTACACCTGATATTACCTGTCTGGGAAAAATCATAGGGGGCGGACTTCCAGTAGGTGCTTACGGGGGAAGTAAAGAAATTATGGATCATATTTCCCCGGTTGGTTCAGTCTATCAGGCTGGAACTTTATCAGGCAATCCTCTGGCTATGGCTGCAGGTAATGTTGTGCTTAATCTGTTGGCAGAAGCACAGATTTATGAGTTGTTGGAAGAAAAATCTAAAAAGTTGTGTAGTGGATTAGAAAAAAATGCCCAGGAACTGGGAGTGCCAGCTCGCTTTACGCGCGTCGGTTCGATGTTTTCAATGTTTTTTACTAATCAGGAAATTGAAAATTTTGAAACGGTGAAAACCTGTGATACGGAATTTTTTAAACGTTATTTTAATGGATTGCTAGAAGAGGGGGTTTACATCGCTCCTTCACAGTTCGAGGCAGGTTTTATGTCTGCCATTCATTCAGATATGGAAATCGACCAAACAATTGATGCTAACTTTAAGTCGTTAAAGGCCGCACTCGGCTAACACGAATCACTAATGTTTCCACTTCTTTAAAGAAGTGGTTCTAAAAAGAGAAGGATTATGAGTGAAATTATTGGTGTGCAGTCCAGGCAGATTTTAGATTCGCGGGGTAACCCGACCTTGGAAGTCGATGTGATGCTCGAGAGCGGCGCTATGGGAAGGGCGGCGGTTCCTTCAGGCGCTTCAACAGGTTCTCGTGAGGCGGTTGAACTGCGTGATGGCAATAAAAATGTTTTTATGGGTAAAGGCGTTCAAAAGGCTGTCAAAAATGTAAACAGTAAAATTGCCGCTGAGATTGTGGGTGTTGAAGTTACGGAACAGGTTTTAATAGATCGCTTGATGATTGAAATGGATGGCAGTTCGAATAAAGCCAAGCTGGGTGCAAATGCAATTCTTGGGGTTTCCCTTGCTGTCGCTCAAGCTGCCGCCAATGATTTGGATTTACCTTTGTTTCAGTACATCGGTGGCTGTAATGCTAAAGAACTACCCGTACCCATGATGAATGTTTTAAATGGCGGAGCGCATGCAGATAATAATGTTGATATCCAGGAGTTTATGATTGTGCCAGTGGGTGCCAATACTTTTTCATCGGCTTTGCAAATGGGGGTAGAGGTGTTTCACCATTTGAAAGGGGTATTAAAAAAAGGCGGATTCAATACTGCAGTAGGGGACGAAGGCGGTTTTGCGCCTGACTTAGAATCCAATGAACAAGCTATTGAAGTTTTAATAAAAGCTGTCAAAAGTGCAGGTTATAAAATTGGTAAAGATATTCTTATTGCCTTAGATGTGGCGGCCAGCGAGCTTTACTCCAAAAATAAGTACACGCTTGCGGCAGAAAACAACGTTAAATTGTCATCCACTCAGATGGTCGATTATTTGTCGGGTTTGGCTGCGAAGTTTCCCATAATAAGCATTGAAGACGGCTTGGCAGAAGATGACTGGGAGGGTTGGAAACAATTAACCGAAAAACTCGGTGACCGTGTTCAAATTGTTGGTGATGACCTCTTTGTGACCAATACGAAAATCCTGGAAAAGGGAATTAAGAAAGGTGTTGGCAATTCAATTTTAATTAAAGTTAATCAGATAGGAACACTCACCGAAACTCTAGATGCTGTAGAAATGGCAAAACGCGCCGGCTACACAGCGGTAATTTCTCATCGTTCAGGGGAAACAGAAGATACCAGCATTGCTGATATATCAGTTGCTGTTAATGCGGGACAAATTAAAACAGGTTCTTTATGTCGCACAGACCGAACAGCCAAGTACAATCAACTATTACGGATCGAAGAGATCCTGGGCCATACAGCGATCTATCGAGGAAAAGATGTGTTTTATAACCTGACTTGAATAGGGCTGCATCTACATAATTAAAATCTATTTTCTTTTGCAATGAATAATAATTCAAATTATCAAAAAATAATTTTACTCAGCCTTGGTTTTTTTATGTTGCTGATTGTCATGGCTGTGTTTCATGAAAATGGAATTTTGAATGCTTTTCGATTCGAGCAAGAGCAGGTAAAAATGAAAGAAGAGAATGAAGGCTTGAGAAGGCAAAATGATTTGCTCCGACAGGACATCCACTCCCTGAAATCAGATCCTTATGCTATCGAAAAGATTGCCAGGGAAAAGCTGAATCTTGCCAAATCAGGCGATCAAGTCTACCGAATTGTCTCCACGAAAAGAAAACTTCCGCAAGTAAACTAGGACAGATCGTATAAAATATTTGCTTTAAAACACCCCTGTTTTTTTCATCTCCCCTGAATTATAGAATTCCTGGCCCATAAACCTTTTTAAATAAATGGTTATCTCTGCTTAAAATTTGAGCGGGTTTGGGGACCTTATCAAGGTAAAAACCGGTGTTTCAACTGGAAAGAGAAAATCTGCTAAATTCTTGAATTAATGATTGATATTTTTAATTTAAGTGGTAAAGTGATTGCACCGATTTAAAGTATATGGGTTTTTCCACAGGTTCCTATGTTGAACTAATCTGTGAGAAAAATTTTTGAGCAAGTTAGTTGTGGAGGCAATTTGCTTGAAAATTTAATTTATAACTAATAGCCATTTATAAATATCAATAGCTTGTTTTTAAGGAGGGAGCATGACCAAACAAGATATCATTAATCAGGTTTCATCTCGGGCTAGTTTATCCAGAGCCAAAGCAGAAGAGGCTGTGGAAACGGTGATTGAGTTGATTAAAGAATCATTAGGCCACGGTGAACCGGTTATCTTGCGTCGATTCGGGACTTTTCAAGTACGTGCTAAGTCAAAACGTGTTGGAAGAAACCCCAAAACAGGTGAAGAGGCTGAAATTTCAGCTCGTAAGGTGGTTCGATTTAAGTCCGGCAAGTTTTTCAAGCAGGCTGTAGACGAGGGTGAAGGTACGACTTGATCAAATCTTGGCCAAGGGTCTTACCGTCATAATAGAAGCATTGCATCTCCATAGCTGAAAAATCTATATTTTTGGCTAATGGCTTCGTTATATGCCTGTTTTGCCAGTTTATTGCCAGCAAATGCCGAAACCAAAAGGTACAGCGTTGATTTGGGCAGGTGAAAATTGGTGAGCAAATGATCTATGTTTTTAAATCCCCAGCCTGGGGTAATAAAACAATTAGTCCATCCTGATTTTGTTTTATGGATGGGCTTTTTAAATTCCTGCGTTTCCAGAACGCGGGTAGAAGTTGTTCCCACAGCTAATATTGGCTTCCCCCTTTTTTTACTTTCGACAATTAAGTTCCAGTTTTTCGGTGTTATTCGAAAAGCCTCTGCTTCCATTTCATGTTTTGAGAAGTCCTCAATGCGAATGGGTTTGAATGTTCCTGGCCCAACATGCAGGGTTAAGTAGGCCATTTCGGAATGATTGTTTTTTAACTGCCGTAATTGATCTTTGGTGAAGTGAAGCCCCGCAGTGGGTGCGGCAATAGCTCCCCTCTTTGAAGCATAAATGGTTTGATAGCGTTTCCTGTCTTGCTCTAAGATTGCTGGTGCATCAGCTTGTTGGCGATTAATATAAGGGGGCAGGGGCATTCGGCCGAAATTTTCTAAGTAGTCGTCGAGGATTTTTTGAGATGAAAATTTAATCACAGCCCGTTCAGCATTTCTTTTAATAAAATGTCCAACCAAAGAACTGCCCTGGAAATTTAATTGCATTCCAGGTTTCATTTTTCCTTTCATCAAAACTTCCCAAGTGTCACTAGAAATTTTTTGAGTCAATATTAATTCTACAATTTTTTGATTGTGGTCTAGCTTTGCAAATATTTTTGCAGGTACCACTTGCGTATTATTAAATACAATTAGTGTGGGCGTTTTGAGGTGGGTGTGCAAATTAGAAAAAACATCATGAGTCAGAATTTGTTTTTTTCTATCGACCACCAGCAGGCGAGACTGATCGCGCCTTTCAAGTGGTTTTTGAGCAATTAGCTCAGGTGGGAGATCAAAATCGAAATCGGATAGATTGGTATTCAATTTATGCCGTTTTAGAGCGGTTAATTAAAAAAATAGCTATATTTTTCAATAGTTTAATCTAAATGGGTATTGACCCGATAAGGGATTTATACTATCCTTCCGATAGTAGATTGAGAAGTACTTTTTTGCATTAATTTTAGCCTCGCTCAATGATCAAGGAGGGGTCGTGAAAAAAGGAACATTAGTAATGGGAAAAACATTGAAATTTCTTGGCTTGTTTATGGTAGCTCTTGTTCTGGTTTTTGGAACAGGTGGTGAGGTAGATGCCAAGAAGAAAAAGAAGA
>JABJCF010000508.1 GCA_018665625.1 Nitrospina sp.
AGGGCTGCCGCAGCGATGACTTCTGCCATGCTCAGCATATTTCCCAATTCCATAATTTCATAAATTTCAGTATTAAACAGTTTGCCTTTATCCGTTACTTTACCTTTTTTGAATCGCTCTTGCAGTCCTTTAAGGGTATCGATACAGACTTTCAGTTTTTCTTCGTCACGAAAAACACCGCAATGACTCATCATAATTTCTTTCATTTCGTCGCGAATCTGGTTGTAGCTTTCGCTGCCATCTCTTTGGAAAACATCCTCAAATTTTTCTAATACTTTGGTTTTTTCCTGGCCTTCATTCACGTTACCAAAGTCTTTACCTCTTACATATTCCAGCACAGATTTGCCGGCACGTTCGCCAAAGACCACGGCATCAAGAAGGGAATTTGTTCCCAAGCGATTTCCTCCATGAACTGAAACGCACGCGCATTCACCCGCGGCGAAAAATCCGTTCATTCTTGTATTTTCTGCATCCAGAATAACGTGACAGTCTTTATCAACAGGAATTCCGCCCATTGAATAATGTGCCGTGGGTTGAATGGGTATAGGGTCTGTAATACAGTCAATACCGAGAAAGTCGATTGCCAATTGTCGAATTTGTGGAAGGCGTTCCATGATTCGCGCTTCGCCAAGATGCCGAAGATCGAGATTAATGCAGTCTTCACCGTTGACGCCGCGTCCCGCATCTATTTCACTTTGTTCGGCACGAGAAACAATATCGCGGGGTGCCAGTTCCATTCGAGAAGGAGCATAGTTTTCCATGAACCGCTCGCCTTTATCATTGAGCAGATAAGCTCCTTCACCACGAGCCGCTTCAGAAAATAAAATACCCTGCCGGAATAATCCAGATGGGTGAAACTGAACAAATTCTGGGTCTTCGAGTGGGATGCCAACTTCAAACGCTGCCATCACGCCATCTGCAGTACTGGCAAAAGCGTTGGATGTAATTTTATATACGCGCCCATAACCACCGGTGCAAAAAACCACCGCTTTGGCTCTTATAACTTCTACTTCCCCCGTTTGGATATTGCTGACCACGACACCGTTACAGCGATCGCCATCCACAATGAGAGAGTGCATATACCATTCATTATAAATTTTGACGGATTTCTCGTTTTTCATCAACTGCTCGTGAAGAGCGTGCAGAATGGCGTGACCGGTTCGGTCGGCTGAAAAACAGGCACGAGGCTTCGAGTGCCCACCAAAACTACGTTGGGCAATCTTTCCTTCTGGAGTGCGGCTAAAAACGCAACCCATATGTTCTAGTTCGTAAATGATTCGGGGGGCTGCCTTGACATATTCTTCAACCGCATCTTGGTCGTTGAGAAAATCACCACCTTTGACGGTATCGTACATATGCTCTTCCCAACTATCCGGCTCTGAGTTTCCAAGAGCGGCGGCAATTCCACCCTGCGCTGCTCCAGAATGTGAACGGGAGGGATAAACCTTGGTCAACACAGCTACATCGAGTTCTTTAGAAGCCTCAAGAGCACAACGCATCCCAGCAAGGCCAGCACCTACGATCACCACATCATGTTCGATCACAAAAACACCTCAAAATGGGGCAAACTTTTAATTCTTATCCATGACAGATTATAAACTCATTGCCCAGATCGAGTCGTTGCTGTCATCATTTAACCCGGTACCCCAAAAACATGAAAACCATTGAAAAATCTAAGAAAACTTAGCTGAATTCCGTTCGGAGAGGTTGTCGATCGGGGCATTGACCGGATATAAAATCGAGGTGGAATTTAAACATTTCCCTCCCTTGAAAGTCAAGCAAAATGAAATTGGGGTTGCAAATGCCCGTCAAGCCCATCATAATAAGTTCTGCCAGCGAGAGTGTGTAGCAAGCTATTGAATTTAAAAGCCCCCCTCCCTCAAAGACAAATGGCAATGACTCATTGAGCCGAAAAAACGTTTTCCCGTAGAAAAAAAAATGTCAATTTCCCGCAGTAACGACTGCAGCATGGAGTATTCATTTGGAACTCATTAATTTTGAATCTTTACCTCTCCCTGAATCTATTTTGAAGGGAATTCGTGATGCTGAATTCAAAACTTGTACCCCCATTCAAAGCAAATCACTGCCCATCACTCTGGCCCGAAAAGACCTCGCCGGACAAGCACAAACTGGAACAGGTAAAACCGCCGCTTTTTTAATTACTCTTTTTACCCGGCTACTTGAAAACAAACCGGACCCTGCGGAAAAAGGCAAAGAAGGACCGCGCGCTTTGGTTCTTGCTCCTACTCGGGAACTGGCAAGACAAATCGAAAAAGATGCTTTGTTGCTGGGGAAATATTGTGGTTTTAAATCAGCCTGTATCATTGGTGGAGTCGATTACGACAAACAACGCAATCAGATCAAGGCAGGGGTTGATATACTCATCGCCACTCCCGGAAGGCTCATAGATTTTTACAAACAAAAATTTTTTAGTCTGAAACGAATCGAAGTACTGGTTGTAGATGAAGCGGATCGCATGTTTGATATGGGTTTCATAGTAGACTTACGCTACTTATTCCGCAGTTGCTCTCCCTACAACAAACGACAAACAATGTTGTTTTCGGCCACTCTTAATTATCGAGTCATGGAGCTTTGTTATGAGCACATGAATAATCCGGTAAAAGTGGTCATCGAACCCGAGAAAGCTGTAGTCGATGAAATAAAACAATCTCTTTTCCACGTTGGGCAACACGAAAAGTTTAACCTTCTATTGGGATTACTTAAACGTGAGGAAGGAAAAAAAGTTCTCATTTTCTGTAACACCAAGATTGAAGCTGAACAACTGGAATGGAAGCTAAACCACAATGGATACAACTCGGGACAAATAAGCGGTGATCTTCATCAGAAAGCTCGCATAAAAGTACTGGAAGATTTTCAGAAAGGAGATCTCTATATCCTGATTGCGACTGATGTTGCATCTCGAGGATTACATGTGGATGACATCACTCATGTCATCAACTACGATCTCCCTCAGGATGCAGAAGACTATGTCCACAGAATTGGTCGAACTGCCAGGGCGGGTAAAAAAGGCACCGCCATTACCCTCTGCTGCGAAGATTTTGCACAGCATCTGGAGCGTGTTGAAGTTTATCTGAAAAAGAAAATACCTGTAGCCTGGGCAGATGAAGAATTATACCTTGAAGAAAAAGCTGGCACTCCGCCAACAAGAAAACGCCGTCGCCCACCAGCAACGAAATCAAATTCCCAATCTAACAGTCGGCCACGCAATGGAAAAGGACCACAAAGAAGGCGTCCCCCCTCTAGAGCACGATCCACCTCCCGATAAAATCAATTCGAATCAGTCAGTTTTAGAAACTCTTTTTCATCAAGAATAGTAAGTGCCAGTTTTTGGGCTTTTGCTAATTTTGAGCCAGCATCTTTTCCCGCAACTACATAATCGGTTTTCTTTGAAACCGTAGAGGTGACCCTCCCCCCCAGAGACTCAATCCTATCCTTGGCTTCATCACGTGAAAATTCGGATAGGGTTCCTGTAAGTACAAACTGTTTTCCCGTCAGAGCACCCTCCTTTCGGGCTGCCCCCTGCTCTTCTACCACGACTCCCATGCTCGCAAGTTTTTCTATGTCCTGCACATTGGCTTCCTGATCGAGAAAACTTTTTAAACTTTCTGCGATAATAGGACCGATTTCCAGTACAGCTTCCATATCTTCATAGGAGGTTTCTCTTAAGGTTTTAATGGACCGAAAGGTTTCCGATAGAATAGAAGCGGCTCTTTGCCCCACATGTCGCACCCCTAAACCAAATAGCAATCGAGCCAGCCCTGCTGTTTTACTTTTTTCAATGGCATCGATCAGATTTTGCGCAGATTTCTCGGCAAGGCGTTCGAGGACCGCCACTTCTTCCTTTTTCAAAGTATATAAATCGGAAAAATTTTTAATGCGGCTTGAATCCACCAGTTGATCGATCACAGCAGGGCCCATATGGTCGATATCCATCGCTTTACGAGCAGCAAAGTGTTTGATCCGTTCTTTCAATTGCGCTGGACATGCCGCGTTAACACATCGCCACGCGACCTCTCCCTCCGGTCTGAAAATTTCTGTCCGACATTCAGGGCAGGTTGTCGGCATTTTAAACGGCGCATTGCGTTTTCCAGAAGGGTCAACCACACGAACTATTTTGGGAATAATCTCTCCCGCCTTTTCTATTATGACTCTGTCGCCTACCCTTATATCTTTTCGATTTATTTCGTCTTCGTTATGCAATGTTGCCCGGCTTACCGTGGACCCTGAAACAAAAACCGGTTTCAAATTAGCCACGGGAGTGATGGAACCCGTCCTTCCGACCTGACATACGATTTCCAGAATCTCAGTTTCGGCCTGTTCGGCTTCATACTTATAGGCCACCGCCCATCGAGGAAACTTGGAAGTACTGCCTAATTTTTTCCTATACGCTAATGAATTCACCTGAATAACCAATCCATCCACTTCATAATCCAAGTCATTCTTTTTGTCTCGCCATTCTTCAATGATGGCCAATGTTTCCTCAAAGTTGGAGCACAACCGATTGTGTTCATTGATGGGAAATTTCAAGGACGTAAGTTTTTGCTGCAAGTCAGAATGAGTCTGAAAAATCTCTTTATCTAAAAAACCCACCGCATATATAAATATTCCCAGCTTTCTTGAATCCGTTATAGCCGGATCAAGAACTCTAAGAGCTCCTGCTGCAGCGTTTCTGGGGTTCGCGAAAGGGATCTCTCCCTCTTCCTCACGAAGGACATTCAATCTCTGGAATTCTTTTCTCGGCATATAAACTTCACCCCGCACCTCAATTTTCATAAACGGTTCGGTAGAAATTTCTAGAGGAATAGAACGAATGGTTTTCAGGTTTGCAGTAATATCCTCTCCCTTAATACCGTCTCCACGTGTAGCTCCCCGCACAAGTTTTCCATCTTCATAGGTTAAGGCAACGGCCAATCCATCAAACTTAAGTTCGACAACATATTCTATGGAGTTTTCATCAACATCGGGCAAACCCTTTGCAACACGCTGATGAAAAGCGCGCACTTCATCTACGTTATAAGTGTTATCCAGACTGAGCATAGGAACGGGATGTTCCACCTGCCGGAATCGTTGCTCCAATTTCCCGCCAACACGCTGAGTGGGTGAATCAGGAGTCACGCATTGCGGATATTTAGCTTCCAGTTCTTTGAGGCGATGGTAGAGGGAATCGTATTCCCTATCGGTAATGTCAGGAGAGTCTTTGACGTAATACAGGTGATCGTGCTGGTGGATCGTATTTCTTAGAGATTCAATTTCTTTTTTTTCAGCTTCTTTCATTCAGGGTTCCAGCGTTACATAATATCCCTGCCGCCCTCTCTGAACTAGCAACAAAATTCGGTCCGGGTTACTCAGGTCGGCAATTGATTTATTATAGTCCTCTTCAGTATCAATCCGATCTTGGTTCACTTGCCGGATAATATCTCCCGCGCTAATGCCTATTCTAGCACCGGCGCTTTTTGGAACCACATTGACAACTAACATTCCTTTACTAGTTGCGAGGCGATTGTTTTTCGCAAAGACAGGGTTATTCTGCCGAACCTCTAAGCCCAGCCAGTCGCGGGTAAACGCTGCAACATATTGTTTGGGAATTGAGATAACGCGAACTGCAAACTCCATACTTCTTCCATCTCGCAGAATGGAAAACCTAACTTTATCGTCAACTGTATAAGAAGCCATTCGTCCACGAAAGTCAGATTTACCTGTCACCTCATGGCCCTCAATGGAAACAATAATATCACTTCGTTTTAATCCTGCCAATGCTGCCGGACTTTTCTTAGCCACACGAACAACGAGCACTCCCTTTTTCCTATCGAGCTTAAAATGACGCGAAAGTTGTGAGTTCATTTCCTGCACCGAAACCCCAAGCCAGCCTCGTCGGACTTTTCCGAATTGAATCAATTCATCAACGATTCGCTTGGCATCATCAATAGGAATGGCAAAACCAATTCCTTCAGCCTTTTGATAGATAGCCGTATTAATACCAATCAAAGATCCATTTATATTAAGAAGAGGTCCACCACTGTTTCCTGGATTAATAGAGGCATCGACCTGGATAAAATCACTGTAGACCTTATTTTTACCGGCTCTGATATTTCTATTTAAGGCACTGATGATTCCCGTGGTTACCGTATGGCGTAGCCCAAAAGGGTTGCCAATAGCGAGAACCTGTTCGCCAATCATCAAATCGTCAGAACGCCCCATGGGAACAAAAGGCAAAAACTGATCCGAGTCAATTTTAATAATCGCCAGATCAGATTTGATATCTGCACCTATCACCCTGGCCTCAAATTCCCGTTTATCGCTCAAAGCGACACGGATCTGCGATGCCCGAGCAATCACATGCTCGTTGGTAATAATATATCCTTCTTTATTTATAAGGACTCCTGAACCCAGACTTTTTTTGTTATTTTGATTTCGGGAAAAAAAATCGTTAAAGAACTGGTCAAAAACTTTGTTACCAAAATCTCTGAATGGATTGCGGGGGGACCGACCTGTTTCGGAAGTATAAATATTTACGACGGCGGGGCTGACTTTTTCGACAGCAACAACCAGAGGGGTTCTACGCCTATTTTGTTCCGCCGCAAAACCAGAGGAGGCATCAAGCAACACGAAACATAAAAAGTACCAAAGCCAATAGACGCGCACGTTAATCAAAATTTAGAGATTATGAAAAGGTTACAGGGAGAGCCGGGTTCAGGCTCTCCCTGTAATTATAAGAAGTGACAAACTATCCGGCCTTAACGGCTATATATATAGTGGTTCCACCTCTTTTGACGAGGAAGAGCACCGAAGCACCTTTTTGCAGAGAACTCATTAACCTATGATAGTCCTGAGTGTTGTTTACCGCGCTGCGATTCATTTCTGCAATGACATCGCCTCGGCGAATTCCAGACTCCGCCGCAGAGGCCCCAGGGGTAACATCTGAAACCAAAACACCATTATCATCCTCCAGTTGCAGGCTTTGTGCCAGTTCAGGGGTGATGTCTTGAACCTGCAAACCCAGAGGGTCTGCCTTAGCAACAACCGTTGCTTGTGAGTCTTTAAGAACCTCAATTTTAACCCGCAAGGTTTTATTAGCACCTTCTCGAATCACATCCACATCCACTACAGAATTTGGAGTGGTTGCTGCAACAATTTTTGGAAGGTCTTCCATATCTTTAACAGCTTTGCCATTAAATCTTACAATAACATCACCACGTTTGACTCCACCTTTGAATGCAGGACCGTCTGGAATAACATCGCCCACCAAGGCTCCCTCGCTTTGATTGAGTCCAAACGATTTTGCCAGTTCAGGGGTGATTTTCTGAATCATAACTCCCAGCCACCCGCGGGTAACCGAACCCTTCTCCTTCAAATCGTGCAGAATTCCCTTGGCAATATTGATGGGAATTGCAAATCCAATACCGACATTACCTCCGGTATTTCCTGAAATAATTGCTGTATTGATTCCGATAACATCACCCTCAATATTGATCAAAGGCCCGCCACTGTTGCCAGGGTTGATAGATGCATCGGTCTGGATAAACTCATCGTAAGGGCCGGCTCCAATACTTCTGCCCAAGGCACTGACCACTCCAACGGTAACCGTATGACTGAGGCCAAATGGATTCCCAATCGCCACGACCCACTCGCCTACTTCAAGGTTTTCAGAACTACCTAACCTCAAGAATGGAAATTCCTTCGGAGTGTTTTCATCCCGATTTATTTTAATTAAGGCAATATCTGTTTTTGAATCAGACCCTATCAAGGTTGCGGTGTATTCTTTTTCGCTTCCTTTATCTTCAAGCATTACAACGATTTCATCCGCATCTTCAATGACGTGATAATTTGTAAGGATATGTCCTTCCTTATCGATTACAAAGCCTGACCCCATACCTCTTTTCGGTTTTTGGTTAGGACGCTGTTCACCACCAAAGAACTTGTCATAAAAATCACGAAAAGGATCGGGAGAACGCCCCTGACCTGGACCCGGTTTTGGACCATTCCTTGGACTATTCCTTGGAGAACGAAAATTATTGTGCGCTTTTTCTGTTTTAGATTTCGTACTAACATTAACCACGGCAGGATTTAACTTTTTGGCAATCTCCACAAATAAGTTACTGGAAAGCTGCTGTGGAGCACTACTCAAAGCATAGGAAAAATCAGGAGCAGCAACCAAAGAAAATGTTAAAAGTAAAGCTGCGCAGGATGAACGAAAAAACAGAAGAAAAGATTTGTGCATTTAATTAACCCTCAATAGTATGAGTACGTACGTAAATTCGAAAAAATATTCGTGTTTCAAAACCAGCCTAATACAAACACGAATCTAATGTTTAACTTTATTCGACTGAAATTAAACTGTAGTTAAATGGAGATTAAATAATTTTAATCTAGGCAATATTCACCCTAAATGAACGACCCGATTTGAATTGCGTACATTTGAAGGGGAAAAGAGAATTGCAATTAATTATATAATGCCTGTTTCGCCATTTACAACCTCAAAACCCTTTGTAAATATTCACAGCACTTCCATTGATCTCTCCATTTAGATATTGACTCAAAATAGCAGATAAATGATAATCGGGCGGAATACAGGTCCGCCTAATGACCTCTATTAAAGGATAATATGAGTTAGTTTTGCGAACCAAGTTTGTTATCCATAGATCAAGGTTTTACGTTTATTTAAATGTGAACAACATACGGGTTTGCCCCAAAGTTAGTTGAAATTAGAAC
>JABJCF010000509.1 GCA_018665625.1 Nitrospina sp.
CACAGCAAGAAGAAAAAACGAGGAAAATAACTCAAAGGAGAAAGGACTTTGCCTATTGGCTTGTGGAAAAATGCTACGCAGTTTACACACAGGGCCAACAGGCACTACTGCTACAAAGATCATGATCTAATAACCTATATTTTTTAACCCGAGTGGTACACTTTTACTCCGCCACACTGGTACGAATTTACTCTGCCCTTGACACCCAGTTGGCCGCAAAAGATGCATCCGCGTTTTTCAGCCTACGGTGATGTTGTAAATAATTATCCACACCCTTATCCATAATTATGGAGCCCGTTTTGATCGAAACGATCATATTAGCGCTTTGGGGAATGGGTAGCTTGATGATTGCAACACACCTTTCCATGATAGTTGTGTTTGGCCATCACCTCAGATCTGAAACCTGGTATGTTTTAGTTTTGTTCATGGTAAGTGTTGCGGGCTTGTGCTCAAAAACACTTTATATGTTTTTTCCTGTTACTTGGTTGGGTTTCCTGCTTGTTTTTTTATCTCCAATTTTAGGTTATGGTCTCTATCGCCTGGATCAATTTATTATTGGTAAATATAGAAAAAAAACTATTAAGACCCCCTTTCTACTGACCAGCGCTGATAAAGCTCAGGCAAATCAAAAGCAAATTAACTTGTCCTTTATAGGTTCAACCATGCTGGTTCTGGTTGCCATTTTTGAAGAGATCGTTTATCGCGGTGTTCTTTTGCATATAGTTTTTGATCCTGAACAAATGATGACTTCCATATTCATGGTTATGATATTGGTTTCCTGGTTTGCTCTGATACATGTCTGGTATAGGTGGGTGAATGTATTAGCCAAAGCACCTCTTGGGGTGGTTACAACCCTTGTTACCCTTGTGGGTGGGGGCGTCATTGCTTCAATTATCACTCATGTCACTTTTAATTATTTCATAAGTCTGCGCATGAAGAGAGGAGTTTAATTTGGAAATTTGGGTTGCGACAATAATTATGACTTCCCTCATTATCTCTTATTATTCTTTTGGTATTCGATTACTCAGACCAATATCATACAGTGTGGCGCAACGAACGTTGGCATTTGTATCCATACCGTATGTGGACTGGATGGGGTTATGGAAGCTTCTTGGGGCTATTGTGTTTCAGGCTCTGTTCGCAATTTTACTGCTCTTGATTCTTGATGTTGAATACCTGAGTTTGATACAAACTTTCCCTGGCATTTCGGATTTGGTGTATGGCGTCTCACTAGGATTGGGCTTGCTGGGTACGTCTTCCATGCTTTGTTTTATAGTCCTCAAATTGGCTATGAATTTATTTCCAGTCGCGGATCTTTCTGAAAAAGAAGATTGGAGTTTGCTCGTTCAGGGAGGCTGGATGGCAGAATTTAAATCCAGTTGCCGGGTAGTCGGGCGTTGGGGAACTCTTTTCCTGGCGTTATTATATATCACCACAGAAGAATTGATATTCAGGGGTATCATTGTGACGGTTGCAGGCAGCTTAGGTGTTCTGGTGGCGGTAGCCCTTTCTTCAATTCTTTTTACCCTTGCGCAGCTTACAGTTGTTACCGGTTGGCGTTCATCCTTGTTTCCTGTTACGGCATCTCTGGTGGTTGGGCCTGTTCATGCATGGCTTTATGCCAATGGCTTTGCATTCAGTATTCTTTTGACTTCACATGTCGTCTTATTTTCAATACCGTTATTTTCAGACTACACAAAGCCGGTTATGAATTAACGCAAAAGGTTAGAAGTATAGAATGTTTGTAAATCATATTTGCGTCCCTGCTCAAATTAATTCGTAGAAATTTTTACGGTTTTATAGAGAAAATTCTTAAAGCTGAGAAATTTTTTTCTTCCGTCTGTTTCTATATGCTCTCGATCTTTACAAGCCCTAAGTTTGATTGCCAGCCCTGGAAGGTTGGTCTGGTAGCGTTCTTTTGCTGCCAGGATAAGTGACTTGGCAGTGTCTCTTGTCATCAGGCTATTTTTAAAGGGTTGATGAATATCAGACCAAAAATTGGCATCCCCACTGTCAAACTGATCGAGCAGGGTTTCGATAAAAACGTGTGGATTAGGCTCTCGAACTGAGGGTTCAGAATTGCATGCCGAAATGATTTCCTGTTTTGTAATAATAGTGCCTTTTCTAAACAACATAGCTCTTAAAAGGATGTTCTTTAGCTCCCTGACATTTCCTCGGAAATTATGCTGTTTGAGGTAGCCGACTGCTGCTGCATCCAATTGAGGGGGATTATCGCTACCTTCTTTTTTGTAACTATTAAATAAAATGCCCAGAAAATGTGTGGCTAGATCTTCAATATCTTCAACTCGTTCATTCAATCGGGGAATTTGAAAGCTAAGGGCACTGAGTCGATGATAAAGGTCTTCTCGGAAATTCCCAGCTTTGATTTCAGCTTGTAAATCTTTATTGGTTGCCGCAATCAGAAAAATTCTGGAATAGCGCGGTTGGTTTTCTCCCAAACGCATAAAAACTCCTGTATCAAGAAACCGAAGAAGTTGTACCTGTGTTTTTGGGTCTGCATCTCCAATTTCATCCAGGAAGACGATGCCTCCATTGGCTTCTTCCAATATGCCTTGCCGGTTAAACTCGGCCCCGGTGTAGGCCCCTTTTTTATGACCAAAAAGTTCACTGTAGGTTAACTCTCCGCTATAGGCGGCAATATTCGTCTTTCTTAAAGGCAGTTTGAAGGAGACTCCTTTTTCTTTCTGGAATATTTCATTTAAGTGGGAATAAATGTTGTTAAAAAAGAATTCTTTACCTGATCCGGTTTGGCCGTGAATTAAAAGGCAGGGCAGCCCAGTGACTGTTTCTTCTAATTGCCGTTTTTCCCAGTTGAGCATTCGATTGCATATTGACTCGACCACGGTTTGTATTTGGTACACCAACGAATGAACATTTTGGCTTTTGCCGATTACGTTACCAAAATGGTAAGAAGAAATTTTCGGGTCTCTGTATTCAATGTCCTGGCGCAGTTGAACAATTTCCTGTTTTAAAATTTCTATTTGCTTGAGGTTATTTACTTTCTGGCTAATTAAACTGGAGATAATCTGGAGAATTCTTTGATGCTCTGGAGTAAAAAAATATTTGCGAAAACTATCCTGATTGATAACTCCTAAAACATGGTTCCCATGAATAATCGGAACCGCCAATTCAGATCTTATCTGTGTTGAAAGACTTTTGTAGAACCCACTTTTCTCATCTTCAGTATTAGAGATTAGGGCAGGGCGTGCGGTATGAGCGACATAGCCATTTAAAGAACGTTGATCAAGGGGGACTTCTTCTCCACCCACCGGGAGCAGAGGTATTTTACTTTTCATCCATCCGCGAGATTTTGCACCCACCAACTGTCCCATCTCATCTTCAATGATCAACCAGGGTTTGCCATCAATGATCTGCGAAATAGAAATTGTTCCAGAATCAGCACCGATCAATTCTGAAGTTTTTGCAAGAATGTTTTGCAGGAAAGGTTGCAGGGTGTCTGACGTGTCGGATAATAATTCTTCAATCTCGCCCAGGACTTCTATTTCTATATGTTCTGGATTTTCTTCCAAGATGAGCTTTTCCACCATGGATGCGTGATTTTCCAGAAGACGTTCCTCAAAATCAGTGAATTTGTGCGGCGTGTTTGTGTAGTAATTTACAACGCAGATAAACTGACCCGTTTCTGCTTTGATTTTGGGGACCTGATATAACGAAACAAGGTCAATCTGTTCAGCCACTGATTTTCGGCTAAAGCTTTCACTCATAACATCTTCTATGTATACCGCTTTCTGATTGGGGTTTTTTGCTTTCAGTCCAGTCGACTTATCAAAAACAACAATTCGGTTGATCAGGTTTTCTTTGTGGATATCAATCTTGTCGCGATTGTTATAGACCAAGGCATCTTTCTTATTTTTCGAAAAAGCCGAAAGAATTTCTACTCG
>JABJCF010000510.1 GCA_018665625.1 Nitrospina sp.
GATCACAGCAATTATTATTGCACCCTGATCCTAAACCGAGATAGCCAGACCTATTGTTATGCAATTGTTACTGGGGACCCCAAAAAGTGCAGTAATATTGTAAGCGCAGAACTTGAAAAAGAATGTCTTGAAAAAGCTAAATAATGTTTTTATTTTAATCTCAGAAAAAGGGCGGTCCGAAAGGGCCGCCCTTTTTTTCTTCCTCTGATGAGCCAGATCGAACTGGATGTCCGAAATTTACAAGTTTCCTTTTCCACTCCTCAAGGAATTTTTTCGGCAGTCAATGGAATAAACTTCCAACTCCACAGTGGCGAAACCCTAGCTTTAGTTGGTGAATCCGGTTGCGGTAAAACAGTAAGCGCACTTTCCATCTTAAGACTTCTTCCTGAAGGGACAGCAAAAATTGTCAGCGGAGAAATTATCTATTCAGGCCGGAACCTTCTAAGCTTGAATTCCCAGCAAATGAGAGAGGTCAGAGGAAAAGAAATTTCCATGATTTTTCAAGACCCCATGACCTGTCTCAACCCTGTATTGACCCTTGGCGAACAACTTTCGGAAACTCTTTTACAACATAACAACTTAAATAAAAAAGAAGCCCTTTCAAAATCCGCGCAGTTATTAGGAAAGGTAGAACTTTCCTCTCCTGAAGAAAAATTAAAGCAATACCCTCACCAATTAAGTGGCGGAATGAGGCAACGCGTTATGATTGCTATGGCATTGGCCTGCAAACCAAAAATTTTAATCGCCGATGAACCCACGACAGCATTGGATGTTCTCATTCAGGCTCAGATACTTGAACTTCTTGAAAACCTAAAAAAGGAAACTGGGATGGCTATGCTGCTAATAACCCATGACCTTGGCGTGGTTACAGAAATTGCAGAACGGGTCATGGTTATGTACGCAGGAGATGAAGTCGAGACCGGGCCAACTCAGAGTCTATTAAACAGTCCGAATCATCCCTACACAAAAGGTTTGATTGCCTCTCGGCCACATCCCGGTCTGGATATAAAAAATGAAAAACGGTTGACGGAGATAGCAGGGAGCGTTCCTAATCCTAACCAGCGACCCACCGGTTGTTCTTTTCACCCACGCTGCAACTGGGTCATGGAACAATGCAAAACACTAAAACCCATTTCAAGAAACTTCAATCAAGACCGACAATATAGCTGCCATCTTGAACCGGGCGCAATATAATGAACGATAATTCGTTTCTAGAAGTCAGAGACCTTAAAAAATATTTTCCTCCCAGAGAATCTTTTTTAGGCAAGACCACGAATCCCGTTCGAGCTGTCGATGGTATCTCCTTTGGTCTTGAAGAAGGAGAAACACTCGGGATTGTTGGTGAAAGTGGAAGTGGAAAATCTACAGCCGCCCGCGCCCTACTTCAATTGGACCCTCCTACATCCGGCACCGTCCATTTCAAGGGACACAACCTTACATCCCTGCCAGAAGCAGAGCTGCGCAGCTTGCGAAAAGAAATGCAGATCATTTTTCAAGATCCCTTTTCATCCATTAACCCGAGAAGGTTAATAGGCGATGTATTACGTGAGCCCTTTGCCATTCATAATCTTAAAGATAATGTTTCTGAATCTGTGAAAGAACTACTCAATCAGGTCGGGCTCTCATCTGACCACGCGCATCGATATCCCCATGAGTTGAGCGGCGGTCAATTACAGCGCGTTGGAATTGCCAGGGCCATCGCATTAAACCCAAGCCTTGTGATTGCCGATGAACCCGTCTCAGCTCTGGATGTTTCGGTACAGGCTCAAGTCGTCAACCTGATGATGGATTTGAGAGAAAAACTGAAGATATCCTATATATTCATTTCTCACGACATGGGTATCGTAGAATATTTTTGTGACAGGGTTGCAGTTATGTATTTAGGGAAAATAGTTGAGATTTCTACTAGCGAAGAAATTTACAAAGCACCCGGCCACCCTTACACCGAGGCTCTTCTCAATGCAGTTCCAGGACTGGATCCAGAACACACAAAACAAAAATTAAAAATACGCGGAGATATCCCCGATCCTTCAAACCCACCTCAAGGGTGCTCCTTTCACACCCGTTGCCCTCTAAAAGAAAAGCAATGCGAAGAAATGGAACCCCTGCTTAAAGAGGTATCACCAGGCCATCATGTTGCATGTTTTTTAAAAGAATAGCGGGAAAAAGCTAACTCTCTTCACTCTCCGGTTGAGAAGGAACAGGAGAAGCGTGGTGCATGATCATCTTCCAACTACCTTCATTCAATCGAAATAAATTTGTTGAAAAAACTTTTGATGCTAAAACACCGTGGGTAGCTATTGTATAGAGTTTTTCAATGCATGATACCCAAGCCAGCCCCTCTGAGGAAACCACTTTAACATCTGAAATCTGGATATCCATATTGCCGGAATTTTTAAATATCCCCTGCCAACTTTCCATAATTGGCTCGAATCCATTTAAAGGATTCCAACCAGGATGGACACAAGTCACACTTTCATGTGAACTCCATACCTCTTTCATGGCACCCAGATCGCGAGCATTGAAGGCCTTATAAAAACTTTCATTTGCCGTCATTGCCAGTTCTTCATTTTTCATCGAATACTTTCTTTACTGTAAGAGCTAATTTTTCATCCTTTAATCAATATGTCCAATGCCGAAAAGGTTTCATCGGATGCCCAGTTTTTCGCACCATCCACTCGCGCAGCAACTCTTCCTTGCTTATCTATCACATAAGTAAAAGGTATGGTGAATGAAGGATAAAGTTTTTCGGCGATCCCCTTTGAATCTAAAAGGACCGGAAAGGTCAGGCTATGCGTGTCGACAAATTTTTGAACTTTCGAGCTATTGCCTTTATCGAGGCTTACTGCAAGCACCGTTAGCCCTTGCGACCGATACCTGCGGTAAAGCGCTTCAAACGAGGGCATTTCCTCAAGACAGGGAGCGCACCAGGTGGCCCAAAAGTTTAAAATGATAACTTTATCTTTATAATCATTCAGGCCTTCCAAGTTTCCTTGCAAGTTTCTCAATGTAAAATTCGGGGCTTGCGTACCTACTTCAGGACTTCCGGTTATTTCACTTTGAGAAGCAACAGGGTTTTGAATTCTGGAAATCAATACTATTGCCGCAACAGCGAGCAACAAATAAAGCAGCCCATTGCTTCTAAGATGAGAAGAGCTTTTCTCTTTTAAGACGGTCAATTTCATCCCTCAATTTTTCCTGCCGAATTCGTTGCCCCATGAGTAAAAAATAAAGCAACGTGAATGCGCCAAGAGACACTCCCAGAGTCGCAAGCATACTGGGGTCCATCCCTTTCCCAAAACCTTCCGACGAAATAACTTTTGGTTGAGGGTGAAAAGTCCGCCACCATAAAACTGAAAAATGGATAAAAGGTATATTTAAAAAACCTACAACACCCAACACTGCTGCATAGCGGGCGCGCATGGAGCCGGGATCTGTTTGAGCACGCAGCATCAAATACGCCACATATATCAGCCACAAAATTAGTGTTGAGGTCAAACGCGCATCCCAAACCCACCAGGTCCCCCAAATAGGCTTAGCCCAGATAGGGCCCGTAATCAAAACCAGCGAGCAGAATATCACTCCTATTTCGGCTGAGGCATGCGCATAAATATCCCACTCTCTTTCCTTTTTCCATAAAAATAGAATTGAAGAAATGAATACGATAAAGAACGCAAAGAAAGAAAGCCAGGCCGAAGGAATGTGAAAATACATAATTCTCTGGATAGGTCCTTCAGTTTTTTCTGTGGGAACAAAAAGGAATATAGCGGCCATTGCCGCAAAAAAAGCGATTCCTGTCAACCAAATTAAAATCGAGCTTTCTTCCCTAGAATCTTCGTTTATCTCCTGGTCCATCATCGAGATTCCTTACTTATTGCTTCTTTTAATAAATCCAAGTCTTTTTCAAGCTCTCGATTACGCTGCTTAAGAGTATAAACATAATAAATGATACCCCCCCAAACAAACGCGTTTGCAGCAAACAGGAAACCAAAATTATCCATCTAATCACTCCTCCAATATATGGTCTATTGTCATTATGGAAACCCCAATATAAATGATATCAAAGGAGGCCGTCAAACCAACCCATTTCATCATATCGAGAAGCGGGACCCCTTCAAGCAGTTGCCCTGTCATCCTCACCACCCCAATTACAATTGGAATTAAAAGTGGATACAGAAGAATAGGCAGCATGATCTCGCGTGTTTTGAGGTTGGACGAAAGAGATGACAATAGCGTCCCTAAAGCACAAAATCCCAACGTCCCCAAAAATATCACCATCAAAAGAGGACCGAGATGTTCCAAAATATCAATATTAAAAAATATCATAAACAGAGGGAGAATGAAAAGTTCCATGATCGACAAAAAAATAAAGTTACTGATCAATTTCCCAAAGTATATTGTCGTCCGATCTGCAGGAACCAGCATCAAACCCATCAAGCATCCATTTTCTTTTTCGAGCATGAAAGAGCGATTCAACCCAATTGTTCCAGCAAAAAGAAAAGCCACCCACAAAACACCAGGCCCCACCTCGCTGGCTTTCACAATACTCAGATTTATAGAAAAAATAAAAATCAGAATTACCAACAATGCAAAAATGAACATAGCACTGAGCAGTTCCCGGGTCTTTAACTCGGTAACAAAGTCTTTCCAGACAATCGCTGCAATCTGATTAAAATATAAGTTCATGATATATATTTTTTCATTGAGAACCAATTTCCATTACGAATTGGTTGTCACGAACCGCATCAAAATACATAGACTCAAATTTATCTCTATTTACATCTGCAATATTTTCCAGGAAGGCAAACTTTCCCTGCACTTGCAAGGCAACCCTGTCGCACATCTCCAACCCACAGGAAATATCATGAGTGGTCATCAATATAGTTCTGCGACGATTATGCAATCTCTTCAGATGCTCTTTCAAGACATTAGAAGCGTGAATATCCAAACCGGTAAATGGTTCGTCGAGAAATAATATAGCGGGGTCGTGAAGAATGGCTCGGGCAATAGAAAGTCGTTGCAACATAC
>JABJCF010000056.1 GCA_018665625.1 Nitrospina sp.
ACAAGGAAAAACCAAAGGATGGAGTTGAGTACGTGAATCAAAATATTAGCCAGGTGATAACCAAAAACCTCCAATTCACCTATGTGCTGGTTGATAGCGAAGGAAAGTAAAAGTATGGATCGATTAAAAATATTTTGAATACCCACCTTTTCCTGGAATTTACTCAAATCCTTTATGTGTGGATTTTCAACAATTGCATGGGTGTCATCATAAAGAAATGGAGATTGAAGCGTGCCAAAAAACACCAGCAACCCCATAAAGGAAAGAAAACAGATTGTCTTAATCTGGGTTTTCAAAAAACTTATATTTTGTAAAGGCTGATTCATTTAAAAATATTTCTATTTGAGCCTAAAATTTTTATTTTTTTGTTTAATAATTCTTCCAGGCTTGAGTCCTTATTTAGTTTTAAGGCTTGGTCATACCTTTCCTTTGCTTTTTCAGTCTTCCCTTGCGCGGAAAATGTGTCCCCGAGTAAAATCAGAGTGTTTATGTTTTTCGGATACATTCTCCAAGACTTTTCTAGAAATAACTGGGCATTGCCCCAGTCCTTTATGTTTAAATAATTAAAACCAATCTGGGTAAGCACGGAAGAGTCTGGGCCAGATACCGCTATATAACTTTCAAACCTTTCAATGGACTCTTGCCACCGCATTTGTTTTTGTTTTACCAGCGCAAGGTTAAATAAGGCTGGTTTGAATCTATTATTCAAGTTGAGGCATTCTAAGAAAAACTTTTCCGCCTGATTGAATTTATCCTGCATCATAAAAGCCGTTCCCAGATTAAAATGTGCCGGGAGCAAAGAAGGGTCCAGTTGTATAACCAGCTTCCATTCATTTATTGCTTGTGGAATCCTACCTGTCTTTCCATAGACTTCGCCCAAATTCAAATGTGCCAGCGGAAGAGGTTTCCCGTCATTTTTTGAATTCTCGTCGTCTATTGCCTGGCTATAAAGTTTTTCAGCCTTTTCAAAATTTCCTTTTTTGTTGTAAACAGAGCCCAACCCGATTTTTGCTGAGGAATGTTCAGGTCGAAGAGATAGCGTTTTAAGGTATTCCTTTTCTGCGAGATCGATTTTTCCTTGATCTAAATAAATACTGGCAAGGTTGTAGTGAGGCTCAACAAGTTCGGCGGCTATGCGGAGATTTTGGTTGTGGGAACTAAGATTATTTGGTCCGCTCTTTCTTTTAATAAAGTCATCCGCATTTTTCAGGTTAAACTTTGCTTCAATGAATTTTGGTATGTTTGCAATGCTTTTTTCAAAATGAAATCCCGCCCGGTCCAGATCACCTTTTTCGAAATAAGCTTTTCCAAGATTGTTATGCGCGCGGGATGAAGACGGATTTTTTCTCGCCACGTCTTCCCACAAACTTAATTCATCAATCCAGGAATTATTTCTTGTAATAGTTGTCAAACTTAAAGCAATTACCATAAAAACTATAAAACCGAAGCGCTTGACCGAATTGAGCTGGGTAATCATCCCACCGACCACCATGCAAAGGCCCAATGTCATTGGAAGATAGGTGCGATGTTCAACCGCCAAATCATTCAAAGGCAGAAAGCTGGAAGTAGGCGCCAGTGTTACAAAAAACCATGCAGTTCCCACCAGCATCCAGGCGTTTCGAGATTTAATGGCAGCGGCAACCAGGCCAAATATAATTAATGCCGCCATAAAAATGAAGGGGTCTTCGTTGACTGAAGTGAAAGACATACCACTGTCGACACTTAAATTAAAAGGGAATATGAACAGTTTTAAATAGTAAAAAACTATTATCTTTATTTGAACAAAAAGATAAGGCAGTTGACCATATAACTCCAGCCCCTGATCTTTTGCGTTGTATATCCAGGAATTTTCCAATAAGAAGAAGGTAGAAATTGCAACTAAAGTAAACAGTAAATATGCCCAGTTTTTTTTCCACAAAACTTCCATGCTATTTCTTGAATAAACAAAAATAGAATACCAGAAACCCATCAACAGCGGTAAGGTAGCCGAAATCAGCTTGGAAGCAAGGCTTAGATACATGGTCAACGCCATCAGTGGAATTAAATACAGGCGATTTTTTAATAGACCTTTGTCAGGGCAAAATAAACTTAGACAAAGGTACAAAGAAAATAAATAGAAAAATGTTGCAAGAACAGATGAACGAGATGAAATGTAGGATACGGAATCTGTATTTAAAGGGTGCAGTGAAAATATCAGGGCGGTTATGAATGGGAATATCCAAATGTTTGCTGAATCTTTTATTCTAAAATAATTATTGTCCGTATTTTTAGAACTTCTTACAAGCGATGAGGTTTTTAAAACAGAGAAAAAAATTAATAGAGTGACTCCAATATGGAGCAAAAGGTTGAACAAATGAAATCCAAGTTCTTGGTTTTTCCCCAGGGAGTTGTTCAGTGCGTAGGTCCAAAGTAATACCGGTCTATTTTCGAAAGAAGAGAGCTTTACAAAACGATTAAAAGAGTCCAGATTTTGGATCCACTGATTACTGATCAATGGAACATCATCGAACTGGAAAGAACCTTGAAGCGAATTGAAATATATCCCGGTGCTGGAT
>JABJCF010000621.1 GCA_018665625.1 Nitrospina sp.
ATGTATTGAAAGGTTTGGACGATGATCATGTGCACAGACTTTGCAGAGTCGTCAGAGGTGGGAGCCCTTTCAAACTGAGCGATTATTATTATCGAATCAAATCCAATTAAATACAGCTCTGAAATACAGAGGCATCACATATTAAAATGAAGCCCAAATCTCTAACCCTAGTAGGTTTCGTTTTACTACTCCTTCCTCATATCGCCTATTCAGCAGATTTCACGATTCAACCTCCCCCACAATCCATGGACAAATTCTATTCTGAACGGGGAAAAACCTCAGAATGGATAGAACAAATGCGCCAAATCAATAAGACTTATGGAGCAACGCTCATCAGCCGGGATAATAAGAAATGGGGAGAGGCCCTTAAGCACGCGCAAAACTTTGACTCAGCCTACCAGAAGGCAGCGGAAATGGTTCCCGAATGGAAAGACCTCTTTGACCTTGAAGCTTCAAAACTTTTTGTCGCAGGCATTCAATCGCAAGATCCAAAGAAAATTGAGCACTCCTCTACCAAAGTGGAAAAAACCTGCTCCCAATGTCACAGGAAACATAACATCAGTGTTTGGACGCGGTACCACTGGCCATCGACAAAAACCATAAAAGTCCTAGACCCTATTGACGAGCAGGAAGTGGACTATGATCAGTTTATGCACCGACTATCATCTTCTTTCAAAAACATTGAGATATTCTTCGAGCAGGAAAAGTACAACGAATCCTGGAAAGCGATCGACAACTTTTCAAAAAGGCTTCGCGGATTGAGATCAGTCTGTTCGAAATGCCATGTCACTGAATGGACCAAGAACTCGACAACGGTCAAAGATTATTTTGTTGGGGAAGATATGATGGATGCGCTTCAGGAAATTAAGAAAACTTTCGCTTCTGGGACTCCAGACACAAAGTTATTTAAGAAGAAGATGGAGCACATCTCGATGGAGTCCTGCAAAATGTGCCACCTGATCCATCAACCCGCCGCCATAATTCAAAGGGCTTGGGCAAAAACCCCTTAACCCATCATTCGCAACTCATGATGTTGTTTTCTGGCTCCAACCCTGCATCTTCATGCAGCCTAGATACCCCGCGTGCTCACCATCGAATCCTAGCTCGCGGCCCTGAATTTTGTGGCTAAACTTATTCTTGTTCTCTGTGCATAGTTTTGAGTCTTTCAGGAATTCCTGCTCTCCTTTAGCACTGTCTTCATTCTCGAAGTCTGCGAACTGGCGGTCTTCAGCACAACCTATCAACAAAATAAATATAGCAAATAGTCCTACACGCATCATTAAAGCCTTCCTAAAATAGTTATCTCAAAATTGAGTTGTATTTCATCTACACCCTGAGATCAATTTTTCCACCTGACCCATCAAGTCAGGATTTGAGTTGCCGCCAGAAATAAAAACCTGTCCCCGCAACGAGAATGAGAAAATAGAAACCGTATTCGATGACCAACTGATAGATATAGCTTTTAATGGTCCACATTATGAACGGCCATAGAAAATACAATCCCACCAAAAGGGAGCATAACAAGAGAAAAACTTTTAAATTCAAAATGCCACTCTCATTTTAATGTGTTTTTAGGGTATTTCCTTGAAAATGACTATTCACAGAATTCAGATTATAGCGCAAATCATGAATAATATTATTAATATTTGGTATATTAAGGCCCATGAAAAATCAGCCTTAAACGATGCAGATATTATTTCCCAACAATTGAATGAACAATCATCTAATATGTTAATAATTAAGGTCATTGTGGATTGATCTCTACCCCGTTGCTCTTGTCTTATATGTATAGGGGAAAACCATTAGAATTTTAACAGACAAAATATATTTTTAAACCATGAGTGAACAGATTTACTTCAGCCTGTATCAAGAGGTGCCAGATTATTTTGTACGCATCTTTCAAAATGCTCACTGGGTTCTTGGTAATGGAGTGAAGCTTGAAGTCAATATCATCGGAAAAAGCCATAGGGTGATCATCCGCCGGGGAAATGACTGTCTTACCGAATTTATAACCTGCTTCGATCAGAGCTTACCTGAGCAAGCCTTGGAGAGAGTATGCCTGCAACCGGGTATCGTTCATGACCGAGAATATCGATCTGGCAATCTCGCATACCGGGTAAATGTCGAACATGTCTCCCGGCTTTTTAACGCAATGGAAGAGTTTACCAATTCGCTGGGTGGAGTTTCTCAAACATTGACGCATGAGTTCATGAGTTCTCCGGAGCATTCTGGCGCACCTCTACCTTTTACCGGTTTGGCCTTGAACTCCGACACGAACACCTTTTATACTGTTCATACATATCCTGAAAGGGGTATTTCCATTATCAGCCGAACCGCCATAGATTTACCGGTTTTATCAACAGCATCATGATTAAACGTCTTTTCAATATTGCGCGCGCCGAATTCAACGATTTGACGCATAAAAATAAATCGGCAGATGCACCATTGCCAGAGCCTGATTTTTTTGAGACCCGTCGGAAAGAGTCAGATCCCTTAGCGAAATACTATGCAAACCTGGAAATACCTCTTGGTTCGAATCGGGAAACAATTAAAACGGCATGGAAAACGCAGATGAAAAAATACCATCCGGACCTTCATGGTTTTGATCCGAAAAAAAAACAGATTGCCGAGGAAATCACCCGCCAATTGAATGAGGCGTATCGCACTCTGGAGTCAACATTTAAAAAAAGTAACAGGAGAGAATAATGTCCGATTTTGAAAAAGTGAAAGATTTTATACTGGATATGGGATTTACCATAAGCCATGAGGAGCCCAAGGAAGAATTGGTGGTTATCGATGATGATGAACGAGGCATCAAAAATCTCGTGATCGATTGCGAAGGCTCTATTGTAATCCTTGAACAAGTTATCATACCCATGCCTAAGGAATCCTCCGAATTCTGTAAACGAATACTGCAGATCAACCGTACTTTGGTTCACGGTGCTTTTGTACTCGATGAAGAAGGCACAACCCTATTATTCCGGGATACCCTGCAATTAGAGAACCTGGACCGCAACGAACTGGAAGGAAGCATCGATGCATTGAG
>JABJCF010000599.1 GCA_018665625.1 Nitrospina sp.
TTGCAAATATTGGATAATTATAAAAGTAATATGTCTATATCTATATTACCACCATCCACACAAGACGATCAAGACGCACTAATAAAAAAAATAGAAGAAATAGAAGAAAGAGTGAAAAGTTTCAGACTTTCAGATTCATTATTTGATAAAACTATGGATGATGATTTGATAATTTATAACATAGTGGACGATTCGGCAATGGATCCACTAACAAAAAAATCAATACAATTTGATGATGAAGATCCCATTCAAAAACTATTAGGGCCATTGCATGAAACAGAAACAGAAGGAGATGTGTATGATATTAGCGATGATGAAAGTGTTGATATGGGTGCTCAAGGTGCTGATGATGATGATACAGGTGCTCAAGATGCTGATGGTATGGATATGGGTGCTACTACTATGGGCGTTGCTACTATGGGCGCTGCTACTATGGATGCTAATACTATGGGTGCTACTATGGATGCTACTATGCGTCCTGCTTATTTAAGCACAGGTAAAGAACAACAAGATTTTATAGAGAGGAGGTCTCTTCGAAATCAAGGTTTGCCTGCGCCAAGTACTGGTACTGGTACTGATACTGGTACTGATACTGATACTGATAGAAAAAAGAGTAGACGAGGAGGTGGAATTACTCAACCAGAATGTGATGATATTACGAATATGAATATCAACGAAGCAATGATTGTTGGAAGTGATGAAGTAATACCTTTTATCACATCAGTTGTATCAGAATATGACCCAGTTTATTATTACCAAGCCATTGAAAAGCAAGAAGACTATTTAAATAAAATATATGATGATGCCATGAATAAAACTTTGGAAGGTCAGTGGGACAAAAAATTAAGTATACAACAAAGTATAATAGATGGTTTTGATAAATCAATTGTCGCAGCAGCAGCAGCAGCTGGCCCTATCACAATAGATTATAATAAATTTATAACATATCTAACAACCACAATAGATAAAATAGCAATAGAAAATGTATATGCAGGATTAAGTGTAGGATTCAACGCTTATATGTATTCATATTTGCAAGATAAGTGCGATGCATCTACAATGAATATGACAATATTAGAAGCATTAGATTGTTTACCGAACGCAATGAAATTGCTTATTTTCATAACCAATTTAGTAGAAGATGAAACAGGATTATTTTTTTACGGTGAAAAATATGGAAATCAAGAAGAAGTATCTGATGTTATTTTCAAGTTGCATACTCCTACAGCATCACCTGGACCAATAGCGGATATTTCCAATACAATAGATTATATATACACATTAGACGACCTACACGAGGTATATTGTTATGTAATACAATTTTTTGGAATCGCAAAAAAGTATTTTATTGATAGATCAGATGCAGAAGAATTAGCAATAACCGAATATTTCAGTGTATCAAAGGAGTCAAATACTTTAATTGCAGCTGCTGTTACCCGTAATGTTGATGCTAATTTAGCTACTAAAAAGGCTGAGAAAGCTACTAAACGGGCTGAGGCAGCTGAGGAAGGTAATGACATGACTAATGCGGATAAAGCAAAGGCTAATGCAGCTACATATAGGAGACGGGCAAGTATTATTAATATAGGTATATTAAACATTATTATATCCAATTTTTTGGTAGCTGTAATGAAAGAAAAAGTTACTGGAAGTGATTTTTTGCCTACTCATGACCCTATAACAATGGGGAAGAAGAGGCTAAGCAGGGGAGGCGGAAGTAAAACACGTCGCAAAAAACGCCCATCGAAGAAGCGCAATATGAAAACCAAGCGAAGCAATGCCAATACAAAAAAAAACAAAAAACGCAACTCCCGAAAACTGAAAAAAAGGAACCGAAAAAAGCGAACTACACGTAGAAAAAAATAAAACACTATAATAATTAAAACAATAATGATTAAATCATTGGAATTACTGTATGACGATGAAGTCGACCGTTGTGTATATGAAGAATTGAATCTATCCAATAATCATGATATTGTAGATTGCATCATATGCTTGCAATTAATATTGCCATCCGAGTTTATAACAGCGAATCATGAAGATAAAAACCATCCACGTAAAACGATAATGCATACCAGTGGATATCATAAAGAATGTTGGGAGCACTATATAACGAAATTCGACACGTGTCCATTATGTAGGATGATAATAATTACAAAAGAAGACCCATTAAGACCTCATATAAGACCTCACTTAGGTCCTCATGTAGAGCCTCAAGTTATAGAACAATATACGCGGGAGCAAATGCAAACATTAGAAGCAATATTATTTTTATCAACTTTAGGTCATTCTATATATATAGCGGCGCCTCATAGCAATTATTATGTAAATGGATTAAAATCGACTGTTTCTTTTTTTATAACTTGTCGCACCATGGCAACATATTTACGACAAATTGCAAACAATCAAGTCAGTTTTTTATTATGTTTTTGGATATGCTTTAAATTAATAAGTAATTTCATAGACACCTATATAATTATAGTAGAAACAATAACAAATAACAACAATGAATAAAAACTATACTGAAAAAAACGCAAAAAATAATATAGTATCAACATAAATGAAGTATTTTGATACAATATTCCACTTACTTACAGGTGGTCTCGAGTTTTTAGAAATCAGCGCCAA
>JABJCF010000511.1 GCA_018665625.1 Nitrospina sp.
AAAGTGTTACGTTGCTCAACATTAGCTTAACGACATAATAAAAAGGTAGCTTTAATGAAACTCTGAACAATCCAATAAGAATCCAATTTTTCCCTTCATTTTAACTGTTTTTAGAAGAAAATAGCTTAAAATATCCCTGCAAATGCCGTTATATATGAAAGATCCCAATTCAGGAGAAGATGTGTCCCCCCCTCAATCCCGACTCAAAGCACCTCTGTTTTTTATCATCCTCACGGGAGTTCTTTTCCTGATCTACGCTAATGGACTAAACACCCCTTTCCAAAGCGATGATGAGCGGCATATATTTCTAAACTTGGAAATCGATAATCCAGCATACTATTTGAATCTAGAAAAAATCACCTACCGGCAAGTCAGCCTTTTAACTTTCGCCTTAAATTATCAATGGAACCAGAAAAACCCTTTTGGCTACCATCTTTTCAATCTTCTTCTCCACGTTTGCACGGTATTTCTGGTTTTTTTCATTGTAACCCTGACCATAAAAAATACCACCGAATGGGGAGAACGGGCCGCTCTGACAATTGCCACAATCACCGCTTTGCTCTTTGGCCTGCACCCTATTCAAACAGAAACCATCACGTATATTTCGGGAAGGCCCGGCGGGCTGTCTGCATTATTCTTTTTCTTATCACTCCTGATGTTTATGCTCGGAGGGTTAAAAAAGTCATCCAGTAAAATTCCAAGCTTTATTTATTACACAGCTTCCATACTGATATTTTTCATAGCCGTACTAAGCAAGGAAGTTGCGGTTATCCTGCCCGTCCTTTTTTTGCTATATGATTTTTGTTTTATGAAAGGGGCGAATTGGAAGGCGTTTCGCTCGCGGCTGGTTTTTTATGCCCTGTTCCCCATACTGGCATTGCTCGCATATTTCCATTCTCCCTACGCATTTATAGCCCTGGGTGGAATATTAAAAAAGATTCACCTGTCACTGGTCTTAGTGCAAATCGACATTCTCAAGCTTCCCTTGAAGCTGTTCCTCTTCCCAATCAACCTGTCATTTGAGTATGATTTTAAAACTCAGGTCATGTGGGGATCGCTTCTGGTCTCTATCGTATTGCTGGCAACCGTTTTATTTTTGACGATTAAAAAATTCTATTTAAAATCTGCCATCCTTTCATTTTCATGTTTATGGTTTTTAATCACCTTGGCCCCGACCAACTCCGTCATACCGCGAACGCACCTGTTCAGCGAACGAAACCTGTATGTCCCTTATTTTGGGCTCTCACTGTTTTCTGCGGTGATCCTTTACCTGATATTTTTTAAGGAGAACCGGAATAAAATAGCGATAACTCTCCTGTTGGTGGTAGGACTCAGCTTTTCATCTTTGGTCGTCAAAAGGAACCAGACCTATGCTTCGCCCTCATCCCTATGGGCAGACACCTTTAAGAAAACGCCAAGTAAGTTGAGTGTGGGGAAAGCTTCGAGCATACATTATTTAATGGAAGAAAATTATCCTGAAGCCCTAAAAACTTTGAAAGCCTTATTGCAGATCAATTCTGGGCTCTATGATGTCCATCAAAATATGGGCCTGGCCTATAAAAGTATGGGCGACGTAACCAACGCAGAGAAAAAGTTTAAAGATGCCATTCGCATCAACTTCAATGCGCCGGAAGCGCATTACAACCTTGCAAGCCTTTATGGCAATCTCGGTAAGGCAATTGAAGCCAGCAAAGAGTTTGATATCTCCGCAAAACTTTTTAGGAACCATATAAATAAACCACCCCAAAATTTTTATTTTGATAAAGCTCGCGCCCACAATCAGGCAGGCATCGCATTCAGCAATACAAAAAAGTTTGATAGCGCGCTGGAACAATTTAAAAAATCGGTACAACAAAACCCAAGATCACTGGAAGCCCGGTTCAACCTTGCCAAGCTTTTACTTGAGTTCAAAAACGATAAGGCAAAAGCCTCTATCCACATCCGGGAAGCCTTGAAGCTTAGCCCCACTGCGCCACAAGCCCAAGTACTGCAAAACCTTCTCTTTCAAACCCAACAATAGTCCTTCCCTTGTAGTGGAGGGAATTTCAGCAAACTAATAGGAAAAAGCTCAAAAGCCTATTTAATTCTCACAAGAAAAGGCCTATTTCCACCTGGGGTGGCCTGGCTAGCGGATCGCTTGGTACCATTTTTTCATGATGCGAGGTGGGAAGCCCAGTTTAAACAAGGTAGCGATGAGGATGTTTCTTAAAGTCGTAAACCAGACTCCTTCTTTCAACCACCTACGTGAAGAAGTGAAGGCTTTTTCCTTTAGAAGAATTACTGGCCCCAATTT
>JABJCF010000603.1 GCA_018665625.1 Nitrospina sp.
GCGTAGTGACAGCCAACTGCCGCGAAACGGGCCGTGCCGCTCCAACGCTTCAACTGCGTATTCGGAACAGCTCGGCGCAAATCGACATCGAGGCGGCATGAGTGGCGATAGTACGAGCTGATAGGCTCGAACGAGGCCACTCAGAAACTTGCCGAGGAAGTCCTCAACCACCGCTTCAACCGCCTGGACAGTCAGTCCGCTTGCACTTTTCGTAACCGCTCATTGTAGCGCAGACGGGGACTAATTCGTATGCCATTCAGGCACCTATGGCTGCCCGCACGACAGGAAGATTCTCAGCATCGAACGCGGCGACAGGCGCTCTAAGCTGAAGCGTTTTGTGCTGCGCGATACGTCGCTTCGAGCATGGATGCGAGGCCGTTGCTGCGTGTGGGGCTTAGGTAACTATCTAGTCCTGTGCGGGAAATGAACTCTGGCTGAGTCGCCAAGACCTCTTGTGGGCTACGTCCGCTGTACACGCGAAGTAGCAGCGCGATAAGCCCTGAGACAATGGCAGCATCACTGGTGGCTCGGAGGTTGAGCACACCGGATTCGTGTTCACACCGCATCCAAACCTGCGACTGACAACCCTTGATTTTGAACTCATCCGTGCACCACTCCAGTGGAAACTCCGGTAGCGCACGCCCAAGATCGATGAGGTATCGATAGCGATCAGACCAATCGTCGAAGAACGCCATCTCCTCAACGATAGCTTCCTGCGCCTCGGCAGCAGTTGGTTCAGCCGGAGCTGCAGTCATCGGTAAATCTCCTAACAAATTGCTTGTGGCACTGGCCGACGTGTCCCGCGGACGTAGGTTCTTAGTGACTGGCAACGGCACCGCGCGGAGCGAATGCCATGATGCGTTTGCGCAGCCGTGACGAGCCTGGCCGTGTGAACGGTGTGTACCAGTCAACCAGATTGCCTCCTGAATCAATCAAATACTTGTAGAAATTCCAGCGCGGGTGCCCTGCTACACCCACCTGGTCGCGTAACCACCCGTAGAACGGATGAGGTTGGCCGCCACGAATCTGCACCTTGGATGTCATCGGAAACGTGACACGAAATTTCAGATCGCAGAACGAGATAATCTCTTCGCTGGATCCTGGTTCCTGACGGCCAAAGTCGTTGCACGGCACACCCAGCACCGTGACACCAACCGACTCGAATTCTTCCCAAAGTTGCTGCAGGCCCCGGTACTGACCCGTAAAAGCACACTGCGAAGCTGTGTTAACCACAAGCGTAGGTCTGCCGCGAAAGTTTGACAGCGGCAGGGCCGCGCCATCAATCCCCGTGAACTCGAAGTCGTGTGCGTTCAGCGCGTCGTCGCTCAACTTTAGTGCTCCATCATCCGGCCGCCGCATTGATTGATGGATTGCCCGTGAATCCACGCCGATGCCTCAGTGCACAGATAGCTGATGAGCGATCCCACGTCTTCGTCCGTTCCCCAGGTCTTCACAGGCTCGGGCCCAGTGGCACTGGTCGGCGCGTCTGCGGGTTTCACAGCATCCATTCTCGACGTCGCAACGAGCCCTGGACAGACGCAGTTGACGTTGACCCCGCGCGGACCAAATTCACGCGCCATCGACTGGGTCATGCCCACCACAGCAAAGTTCGCCGCGTTGTAAGCCAGCGTCTCAGCGCTACCCTTCTTACCCGCGACAGATGACACGTTGACGATCTTGCCGCCCTGGTTCTGAGCGTAAACTTGCTTGATGAAGGCCTGCGTGCACAAAAACGTACCGCGAACCTTCACGTCCAGGACGCGCTGAAACACGTTGGGGTCAAGCACATCCACCGGCGTACGATCCTCGCCGCGGGCAACGGCTGCATTGTTAATCAGGATATCGATGCGGCCCATTTCCGAAACAGCGGAATCGATCGCGGCCTGCACTTCGGCCTGATCAGTGACGTCAAAAACCAATGTCATGGCGCGGCGCCCAAGCGCCCTCACCTGCTCAGCGGTACTCTCAACGTCCTTCCAGCCAATGGCCTTCTCATCATCCGGAAACGAATCTGGGTTACGCCCCGTACCGGTAACGATGATGTCAGCCCC